>JAILOA010000384.1 GCA_024691065.1 Lachnospiraceae bacterium
TTTTCTACTCCTGGAATGGTGGCTCTCAAATTCTAGACAGGTGGCTCAAAGTGTGCCGGAATAATCACAGTAACTTTCAAACATCAAACCATCACTTTCTAGAAAACCTTATAAAATGGGTTACAATATTTATCCTGTCCATTTAAACGGACTTTGAAACCTAAAATCGATTTTTTTGATGAAAACCTATTGCAAAACTTCCAAAATTTTGTTATTATTTCTATCGTAAACGATGCGTTAGCTATAGAAAGGAAGTAACACATCATGAGAAGTAAAAGTAAGGAATTAATGGTAAAGATCCGAGACTTTGCTGAGAAGTTTACTCTGGAAAACTCACGGACACCGTCAACGGCTGAGATAGGAGTAGCACTTGGTATCAGTAAGACAACAGCTTTTAAATATCTGAAGGAGATGCATCAGTTAGGTATGGTTACTTATGAAGGTGGTGTGCTTCATACAAGAGTGACCAATAAGATGAATTGCCAGAATGTGAACATCCCGATTGCAGGAATGATTCCCTGCGGTCCTCCGGAAGAGCAAATTGAGAATACTGATGAGTATCTTTCGTTACCTAAGTCTTTGCTTGGTGAAGGAGAGTTCTTTATCCTTCGCGCCAGCGGTGATTCTATGATTGATGCCGGTATTGATAGCGGTGATCTGGTAATTGTGAGAAGACAGATTGAAGCTGAACCGGGAGATATCGTAGCTGCTTTGGTTGATGGTGGAAGCACCTTAAAACGCCTCAGTTTTAATGAAACATCTAGATGTTATTTATTGCTGCCGGAGAATCATGAGAAGAATTATTCACCTATTGAAGGTAGGGATGGAAGTATTCAGGGAGTGGCAGTGAAAGTGTTGAAGAACTTGTAAACTTGTTGACTTGTAAGATTTATAAACATATATGATTTGCAAGTATGATAGGGATTAAAGCATATAAGAACTGCAAATATGTTAGGGATTAAAGCATATTAGACCTTAAAGCATATTAGACCTTAAAGCATTGTTAGACCTGCAACATATAAGATTTATAAACTTTCAAAACTTTAAAAATTTTTATTTTTTGAAAAAACTAGTAATTTGTAAAATTTTATAACTTGTAAACTGTTAGTTGTTGTAAGTCTTGGTGAGTGGTAGCCGGGATGCACAACTATGAATCTATAAGGCGGATTCATATGAGACTATTGTTCTGTTGGCAGCATTGCCTTAAATGCTTCGGAATGGCTGACAGGTGCTCGTCAACGGTTTAGTTTCCCTTATCCGTTTGAGTGATATTAAGAATTATCATTTGGAGGATTAATGATGAGAGTAGAAGAGAATGATGAATATTGTGTGACTTGTCCTAAGTGTGGACGTATTATCCAAAAAGCTTACATTACAGATTCAACTATCAAGTGTTCCAGGTGTGGATATCATTTTTACATTCGCATAAATCAAGGGGTTTCAATCTGTATGGATGCAGAAAAGTTTGGAGTTTTAAAAAACAGAGAAACGCTGCTCCAGTATGCTAAGGCATTAGAAGGTATGCATCAGGGGTGATAAGTGGATAGGTAAGTATTAAAATAATTATAATTAAATATTGTATATGAGTTTGTGGATGAATTCGTTGTACCGGCATATAATCCGGAAGTTCGACATCTATTTGCAAGAGTTTGCTAAGAGACTATATTTGATTAAAGAGCATTAGAAGTCCGGCAAAACGTTCTAGAACCTTAAGTGGTTTTATTCGTTTTGCCGGATTTTTTTTGCTCTTTTTTTGCTTTTTAAGAAAAAAATAAAAATATTTCTGATTTTGGTTGTAAAGGATAACTCCATTCGTGTGATTAATGAAAGCCCTGTATCCAAATAGGGTGCTACTAGTAAGAAAGATTATCAGATGCAAGGAAGATAGCTGTGCCTATACCTGGTAATCGTTGAACATTACAGATCTAATCATGTGGATACAGGGTAATTAAATAAAGTAATTAAAAGGAGGTGCAGCACACCTAATAAAAAAAACTGGGTGTGCCAAAACCTCTATTTGTCGTGCATTTGGTCGTGATGGCCACCCAAAGAAAGGTGGTCATTATGACATTAAAAGAACTTTACTCACAGGTAAGAGGTAAGAAGGGAAAAGGACAGGTAGGAAAGTATCAGTTACTTTTAAGACACGAGAGGCAGCTTGCTAAATACGTAACTACAATGGGAGAAGGAACCATTAAGGTTATGATTCGTGTGTTTGAAAGTGGGTATGTGCTGTACGAAGAGGATGAGAAATTCTCGGTATTCCATTTGGATGATATTTGCGGAAAAGATAAGGAATATGATGCGGTTGACAGAATATTTACTTCAAGAAATGAGAGGATGATTCCAAGTGAGGTTTATATGAGCGCAGATTGGACTCTGAGGATCATTTTGGAAGGTAATGAAAGAATTATGCATAACCGTGAAAAAGTGGAAAATGACCACGTAGAATTCTCTTATAGCGGTATCTCTGAGGATATGTTCCAGTTAGGGTTTACACCAAACTTTTTTCGTAAGATTGAAGAGGAAATCAATAAGCAGAAGATGATCGAAGTATTCAAAGCAGTTGAGAATGCAATGAAGCCGGTTCAGTGGAATGTTTATATTATGATTGAACGTGATGGTAAGCGCCAGAAGGATATTGCTGATATGTTAGGAAAGTCACAGCAGGCCGTTAGTAAGGATTATAAGATAGCTAAGGAGACTATTGACAGCCTTTTAGATAAGCTTAAGAAGATGTTTTATGAGGATTAATGCTGCATTTTTTATTAAAAAAAATATTTTTTTGAAAAAAATTATATATTTGGTTGTTAAACATTTATCTTTTCGTGTGATAGGTGAGGGAACAGGCTTGGCCTGGCTCTCACCTATTTTTTTTACAATTGAATAGCCTGCAATCGAAGAAGATATTGCTGTGGCGCTTATCCGTATAGAAACTATTGCATTCTGCGAAGCTTTCGGACCTGCCACAGTCTACGCTGCAGAGGTCCTGGGGCAGGGAACGGCACGATAGGCAGGTGCGGAAAATCTAAGACATTAAAGAGATAGGATGCAGGTCCTTGTGGTCTGCATCCATATATAAGAAAAGCTTATAAAGATTGGAGATTGACAGAATGGCTAAGCAGAATATAAGACTTGATTATTTTTATGGTATTCAGTCTGAGATGTTTACATTCCTTCGAATACCAAAGATCTTAATTGAAGATGGAAGGTTTGAAAAGCTTTCTAACGATGCTAAGCTGCTATTTGGTCTGCTTCTTGATCGGATGAGTTTATCTATGTCTAATAAATGGTTTGATGATAAGAACAGGGTTTATATTGTATATTCTACGGATAATATAATGATTGACCTTTGTATTGAATCTGAGAAATGTACCAAGTTACTTAAGGAACTGGAGAATTTTGGACTTATTGAAAGAATAAGGGGAGGCGTCTTACAAAAGGATATTATATACGTTAAAAATTTCGCTAAGTTGGTTAATGATGGAGAAAAGATGCCAAAGGAGAAGGAAAGGATAATTAAGGAAAGAAGAGTAAGGGATAGAGAGAGAAGAAAAGAGAAGAGAGCTGCAGAACGCAGGAAAAAAGAGGAAGCTCGTGAGTTTAATATAGAGTCTGATAATCCGGATGTCGATGACACAGGTGAATGTGATTTCGATAATCAAATGACAGGTAATTCGGAAATCGAAGGTACGCAATTTCGAAAATCAAATGACAAGTTATTCGAAAATCAAATGACGGATATTTCGGAAATCGAATGTCAGGTCTTTCGAGAATCGAACCCTAATAATACTAATATAAATAATACTGATTATAATAATACTAATATAAATGATACTGATAACAATATCGATATATATAATGATTCTCTCACTCATTCAGTCTGTTTTGAGGAATCCGGTAAGGTCGAATTAAAACAAGGAGAGAGTGAGGGAGATGAGATAGATAATATATATAAATACATAAATAAAGCTTTGGATTGTCAAAAGAGTATTATCGAAAGAACTAAGCAAATACAGGCTTTTCATAGGGGTGAAGCTCAGATGCCTAAGCCTGATTTAACTACAGCTGCAGAGCACAAGGGGATTCTTGATAATCTTACATATGAATTGTTTTTAAAGTCCAGAGATAAATACAAATGGAGTCAGATAAAAACAATTGAGATGGCTGCACAGGTGTTAAATATAAAGCTTGAAGGGAAGGTTTTAAAAGAAACCGGAGTGTTTATGTATTATGAAGATGAGATGTTTGACACTTTGGTTGATTATATGGCTGAGATTATAGGATTAAATGAAAAGATAACAATTAGTGGGACTGTGTACACAGCTGAGTATATGGGAATGAAGTTTTTTGATTTAAATCGGGAGCTTATTCTACACGTAATTGAGACTTTGCGTACTACAGGAGGAAATATCACAAATAAAAAGAATTATTACGTTTCATGCCTGTTAAATGCCAAGACTCATTATTCATCGGAATTGTATTCAGTAATAAAAACAATTAAGTGAGTACATTTATCATACTGATTCAATAAAATAAAAAAAACGAAAGGAGCAATCAGATGAACAAAATTATATTAATGGGTAACCTTTCTAAGAAACCCAAATTACACAAATCAGAAGGCGAGAAGGCAATCTCCATAACGAGGTTTGATATTGCAGTTAATCGTAAGGGTAAATCCAAGGAAAACAGTGAGGCTGACTTTTTTCACTGTACTGCGTTTGGAAAGACCGCTGAATTTGTTGAGAAGTATTTTGATAAGGGTTCCCGCATGATGCTGGTAGGAAGGGTTGAGAATAACAATTATACCAATAAGCAAGGAGAAAAGGTTTACAGCTATCAGGTGGTAGTTGAAGAAGTTGAGTTTGCTGATACAAAGAATGGATCCGGTAAAGTGTCGGGTGATGATAATGAGTGATGAAAACATTCATCAATTCCGGTTTACGTTAAATACAAATAATAAAGCAGATAAGGAATTGTATGACCTTCTGAAAAAGCAGCAAAATATGAGCAGCTACATAAGGCAGGCTGTGCTTAGCTATCACCATAGGGAATATGTTACTAAAGCAGATTTGGAGAGGGTAGAAAATAGGATTATAGATGAATTAAAGGGTCAATTTGATAAGCAATATGATAATAGACCCAATAAAGTACCCAATAAAATACCCAATAACGAAGAGGAGTGGTTCAACTCAGATGATAAGCAAGTTGATAAGCAAGATAATAAGCAAG
>JAILOA010000001.1 GCA_024691065.1 Lachnospiraceae bacterium
CATGTTGCAAGAGATCAAAAGAGGTGGCTGGATGAAGGGTATAAATGCGTACCTGTTTCCGTAAATGTATCAAGAGCCCATTTCATAGAAAGTGATTTGGCTGAACAAATCAGGGAGATGGTAGATGATGCAGAATGTCCGAGAAAGCTTATAGAGATAGAACTTACGGAAAGCGCTTTCTTTGATGATAAGAAAACAATGATAGAGACGATTAACAGGCTTAAGAGCTACGGTTTCTCGGTGTCTATGGATGATTTCGGTGCAGGATATTCATCACTGAATTCGCTTAAGGATATGCCGCTTGATGTACTTAAACTGGATGCGGAATTCTTCAGAGGAGAAACTGATGGAAGAGGCCGGATAGTGGTATCCGAAGCTATAAGACTTGCACGTAAGCTTAATATGAAAACGGTTGCAGAAGGGATAGAAATAAAAGAACAGGTTGATTTTCTGGCAGAAGAGGGTTGCGATATGATCCAGGGGTATTATTATGCCAAGCCGATGCCCGGGGAAGAATATGAAGAACGTATGCATAGTTAAATGTATATTAGATTTATTTGCAGATGTGTAACGCATTTGTAACGCAGTAGATTATATACTGATAATGTAACATAAGAAAATTGCAGGCATCATGGGAAAAAATATCCGTAAATAGGCGGTTTCATTATATTTTAAGGAGGAAATTGTTATGCCACCAAAAAATTTTATAAAACTTAATGAGAATGAAATAAACCAATATAAGGAAAGGGTTGAAGGCCATAAAAATGTAGTTAATAATCCTTTTCATAAAATCAATAAGACATATGGTGCAAAGCCTCAGATAGATGAAGGATTTAAATTCTCAAAAGCGTATAATAAAATAGGAATACCGACAAATAATACATTTGATGATGATACTATATCAGCAATTGTTTTAGGTGCCTGTTACAGAGCGGATAGACTGAACAGAAAGATGTCAAGTTCAGCTTTCCCACCGGGTTCTGCTTCTTTTGTTCATTTTAACAGAGAGTTTTTAGTCTCTAATATAGTTGATGATGTTGATGTGCAAAGACAGGGAGATTTCCCTAATGTTATGCTTGCTGCAAGGATTGAAGCCAAGGAAGCCATTGAAGAATACAATAAGGGTAATACACAAAAAGTTGATGAAATGTTAAAAGCTTTTGTGGAAGGCTCTGAAGAAGGAGAAATCACCGGGGGAGCATTTAATTATGGAGATACTGTTAATGAACCTGGTAAAATCAGGAATACCCACTATGTAACGCTGTTAGCTGATAAAATGATAAATAAATTTCCTAATTTGTTATATTTTTCGGAAAACAGTTTAGGTTATGTTAAAACAAAAAGTAAAATAGCTCAGAATAACGCCTATAAGACCGCAGTGAATATTAAGGAAAAACTTATTAAAAACCCATCTGCCTCTAATAGTAATGATAGAAAAAACGAAGTTTTTGATTTACTGTTTAATCAGTGTTTTATTGCTAATTTTAATGAAAACTTTGGTAAGGGGGACGAGACATATCATAGTAATGATGAAATGTTAAAAGAGATTAGTCTCAATTGTGGTTTAAAAGACGGAAAAGGAACTGTAAAAGGTACCTATAATAATTATAGTGGCAATAATCCTGAATTTATGAACAATATCGTTATACCATTTTCCAATGAAATAAATGCAGCCAGAGTAACAGAACTTCAGGGATATATATTAAAAGACGGAGGAATTCAAGAACTTAAAGATTTTTACAGGAAAGATATCGAGAAATCTGAAATATATAAATCATTGGTTAAAGCAGATAGTAAAAATATGGTTAATTTATTGAATCATGCTGATAATGAAGCTAAAAACGGATTTCAAGCTTTTTCAAAAAATCCTATCCCTGAAGATAATTCAATTAAATATACTGAGAACCATAGTCAATTTAAAGAACAAATTATAAATAAATATCAGAAAAGAATAGAAGACTTCCTGCTTTCACAGGAGGCTTCGAAATATCCTAAAGAATTTTTTGGAAGACAGGAATTTAAAGACAATAAACAAGAGATAAAAGCAAGATATAAAGAATTTATAAAAAATGTCAATACTTCGAAAATCAAAGATGAATTATACAAACAAAAGGTAATAAAGAAATTAGACAGTAACCCGAAAACAAAAAAGAAAACTTATACAGATAAGGATATTAAAAATGCAAATATTTCTAAAAATGAAAAAAGAGAACTGGAAAGAAATGCAAAGGTTGAAGAAAAGTTATATAAGGATTCTTTGAAAGCAATCTCAAAGGCTTTAGACAGGTTTTGTACAGCAGCTAATATATATGATATGTCGGAAAAGAATTTAAAAAATTATACCGATAAAATAAATGAAACTGAAAATGCGATTAAGAGTTTTTTGGATAATTACAGTCCTGAAAAGATAAAGGAAACCAACCATAGAGAGCCTTTGAATGCGGAAGTAGAAAATTATAGAAGAGTTAAAGGTTTAGATGCATTCATTAAAGCAAACAGGAAAGCGGTCCTTTCGGTTTGTAAAAAGAATGATTATGCAACGGAGATTGAAAATGTTCCATATGAATATTCAAAGGATAGACCGAAGTATGAAGTAAATCAGGCAAGAGTAAATGAAATTATTGCTGAAAATGCAGATCTCTCCAAATATGACTTTGCTACAAATGAAAAAGTCAGGAAAGTATTTTTTGGTAATAATTATGATAATCAGCAAAACTATATAAATGCTAACAAAAATAAAGGCGGATATTCAATAACACGTGATGCCCTTCATAGTATAACAATAATGGGTCTTGCAAGCATCGGTGAGTATTCCGTTGATGATCTTCTTGATCCTGATAAATATCAGGCAGAAAAAAATGAGATGTTTGAAGAGGTCTATAAGCATATTGATAGTAATGATAGCAGGTGGATTGCAGGCGTTATTTACAACGGTCAAAAAGATTTAATTAAAAGAATGCAGGACTACGAAAAAGGTCTGGATTATAAAAAGGCTGATTTTTATAGGGATGAAAAGCATATAAAGCTTAGGGCTTTAAAGCTGATATTATTTGATTCATGGCAGGAGATGGCTCATTGTAAAAAAGATCTCGTAGAATTAATAAAAAAAGATAATCCAAGTGCCAATAAGGACGATGATGTATATGTTAATTACCAGAATTATATTTCGTCAATAGGCGGTTTAGGTAGTCTTATGTGGGATTGTCATCATTCTTATGTTGAAAGTGTTAAGAGAGCGAAGGCAAATAATTTCCAAAGAGAAGATCAAAACTATAATTTATTTATAGCCAAGATGCGTTATTTAATATATAAAAAGGTGTTGGAAACAGTTAAAGACAGGCCTTATAATGAAAGGTATTCTCAGGAGTATGACGCTTTAATAACAGGGGGAACAATTGAAAAACTGACAGATAATTATCCTGATATGATGGACTACTGTTCATTTTTCCCTAACAGGATTATTGATGATAAGTTCTATGAAGGAATTGATATCAAGATAAATATCAATAATTTAGAGAATCCTTTTGAAATCAAAGGTCTTCCGGATGGAAGAGAAATTACATATGAGAAAAAGTATAGTAGTTTAACGGCTCAAAAATTAGTGGATTTATCTACTAAAAGAAATGAGAGATATGATCTTGATTTAATAGGAGCAGGTGCTGATAGAGCAGGGTTAATAGAGAAAGCTAAGACTGCCACCAAAATGCTTGCTGCTAAGATCAGTGGATTATCTGATGGAAGTCTAAAGCTTGAAGGACAGCTTCTTTCGGATGTAAAGGGTTGGGTTACGGATATTGTTGCTTACAGAGTATATGACAAAATTAAAAGTGCTAAAGGTATAACACAAGTAATAATGAATCTGGATAGTAAGGTAAATAATCTGGTTAAGTATATTCCGGAAGTTGATTGGAAAATCAATAGTATCGGATTAGGAACTATGGGAAGTATTGCCTTTGAAGATGAGGCGGATAAGATTATTTCTAACTACACCGGTAAGGAATTAAATGACTTACTTTCAAATGGGGTGGGTATCGAGGACGAGAAGAAGAGAAAGGAAATCAATAATGACCTCTTCCAAAAACCTATTATTCAGGAATTATTAAAAGACAAGGATATCTGGCTTGAAAAAGAAATTGAGGAACTTAATTCTGCTCATAAGGAGGAACAACATCTACAGGAAATCAATAATATTCATGAGGAGGCTCAGAATCAAAATCAGATAATAGATAACCAAAATGAGGATAATCTTAACCTTGATGAAATACAGGAAAACATAAATAATATAAATAATGAAATAGATGACAGAAATGAGATTAATGACAGAGAAGAAAATATCATCGCAGATCAGATGAATAATATTGTTAATGGTGATCAAACGGGAATTATATTGGATAATGCTCTTAATCAGAATGAGATTCAGAATGATATAGATGCCTTTGTAAATGCGAATGAAAATCCGAATTTAGATAGGCCTATTAATGATGCCCAAAATTTGAATAATAATAATCCATTGGAAAATAATAATGTAATCAATCCATTGGGAAATAATAATATAAACAATCCATCGGGTAATAATATTATAAACAATCAAGGTGAAAATAATGCCGATATGGATGATTCTTTCGATAGAGATCCTTTTAGGGAAAGCTTTTATGAAAATAATATCAATAATTATAACATTGATGATAATATTTTTATTCAACAGAATCAGAATCCGGATAATCAGCAGAATTTGAATCTCAATGAGAACTTTATTACCAATAATCAGCAGGCTCAGGATTTCAATGAGAATAATAATCAGCAGGCTCAGGATTTCAATGAGAATAATAATCAGCAGGCTCAGAATGAGCAGCTTAACCAGCAGAACCTGAATGAACAGCAGAACCAGCAGAACCTGAATGAACAGCTTAACCAGCAGAACCTGAATGAACAATTAAATCAGAATTCTGTTGAAAATCAGACTCGCGACGATTCACTGAACCAAAATGCTAATGATGATATCCTTAATAATTTGAATGAAGGAGAGAATATTAACCAGCAAGGATTTATACCTTTAGGGGAAGATATAAATAATTTTGATTCTGAGATTGATGTGGAAGAACTTAACAATATTCCGCTAAATTTATCCCAAGAACAACAAAAGGAAAATACAATTCCTGAGATTAATGAGGAAGAGCTTAACAATATTCCGCTAAATTTATCCCGAGAACAACAAAAGGAAGATATAATCCCTGATGACGATCTTGCTAACCCGTTTGTCGAAGAATTCAATAATAGTAATTATACATATAATATTATTAAAGATGCCAATATTAATAAGGATAACAAAGAATTAAATCAAATACAAAATAATATTGAAAATTTAGATAAACAACTTGGCGAAGCAAAAGACATAGGAAAAGGATTTAATCAACCGAATAAAGAATATGATCAATTATTTGCCGAAATTGATAATGTTGATGAAGAAAGTATTATTATAAATGATAACAATGCTAATAATGATATTAATAAAAATAATGATGGTATAAATAACAATATTAATATTATTAATAACATTAATAACGAATCAGTAAATGATTATAATAATATTGATAATGATCAAATAATTAAAGATTTTGAAGCTCTCATTAATAATGAGGTACCTGAGCCTATTGATAATCAGAATAAAAACCTGAATGAAAACTTAACGGTGAATCAGAATTTTAATGTGGGAAGCAGTGTTAAGATCGATGAATCATTGGCAAATTCGTTTGATGATTTTGGAAATGAAGAGCAGAAGCAGAATAATGAAAATGTTAATGACAATAATATCCAAGATTTGTTTGCAGACGAGAAAAATATCAATAAGCCTGAGAATGTGCAGATTCAGAATGAAACCATCGATCCTTCTGCTGAGCGAATTATAGATAATCCATTTGATACTAATATTAATAATAACTATGTTATTCCTAATTCAAACAATTATTTAAATCCATTTGATCAGAACCGGGAAAGTATTAATAATCAGGAAAATATGGAGAAGTATGACATAGATGCCTTTGTAAATAATCTTGAAAATGAGGATTTGAAAGGGTCTATTAGTGGTGTCCAAAATTTAAATAATAATCCTTTGAATGACCGGTTACTTAATGAAAATCAGAATGTTCCTGAGGAACAGAACCGGAACGCTAATAATGAATTATTTGATAATTTGAAGAAAGAAGAAAATATCAATCAATTAGGGGAAGTATCTTTCTCAAATAATCCAAATAATAATTATTCTGATTATGAAAATGAAAATGATAACCTTGAGCAAGAACTTAATGATATCCCATTTGATATATCAGAAAAACAAGGTTATGATAATGTGATTCCTGAACAGAATAAGGAAAATACAAATGAAAACAAGGCCCAAAGACCGTTTGCGAACCCGTTTGCGAACCCATTTGCAAATATTGCAAACGAAGAACAGAAATCAAATCAGGAAAATGTAAATGAGAATAAGGTCAAGAGTCCGTTTGCAAACCCATTTGCAAATATTGCAAATGAAGGACAAAAATCAAATCAGGAAAATGTAAATGAAAACAAAGGCCAAAGTCCGTTTGCAAACGAAGAACAGAAATTAAATCAGGAAATAGTAAATGAGAAAAAGGGCCAAAGTCCGTTTGCGAATCCGTTTGCTGACGAAAAAAATAATAAGCCTAATAATGAACAGAATCAGAATG
>JAILOA010000003.1 GCA_024691065.1 Lachnospiraceae bacterium
AATCTGAATGGCGTCGTAATGCGCAGGATAGCCCATGGAAAGGCATACCATAAATCTGTCAAGCTGCGACTCCGGAAGCATCTGGGTACCCGATGAACCGTATGGATTCTCGGTCGCTATAACTATAAAAGGATCCGGTAACGGCCTCGTCACTCCGTCAACTGTCGCATGTGCTTCCTCCATAACCTCCAAAAGCGCAGACTGCGTCTTCGGTGATGTTCTGTTTATTTCATCTGCCAGAAACAGATTACAAAATACCGTACCCGGTCTGTATTCAAACTCTTTCGTGCCGCTGTTGTACATCGAAAAACCGAGAATATCACTCGGCAAAACGTCCGGTGTAAACTGCACTCTCTTATAATCAAGCGACATAGTTTTTGCAAATGTAGTCGCAAGCGTAGTTTTACCGACTCCGGGTATATCCTCCATAAGGATATGCCCTCCGGCAATCACACTAGCAAGTACCTTTTCAACAACCGCATCTTTTCCTTTGATAACGGTATTTACACTATCCATTACCAAATGTAGCTTATCTGCATATGACATATTTATTTTTCCTTTTTCTGTATATTATTATAATTATTTCTATGTTTGTATTATAAATTCTGTAATCTTCAGTCCTTTAGTGAATCTATATTTTCAAACCATAATCAAACCTGTATTCATCCGGATGTCCGTTACATTTACTTCAAATCAATTTAAATCTTCTTATAATGCTTTAAAATATGATTATACATAGTCTCAACTGCAGGCGACATAAGTTCAAAATTAAGCGCAGCTATACCAATGATTCTGTAAGCATCGCCCTTAATCCTGTATGAATCAACCTCATAAGGCGTTCCCTTCAAAACAAGCTCAGGCATTATGCATATACCGAAACCGTTTGCCACCATCGCAAGTGTTGCCAAATCATCCACCACGTGATAATTAGACTGAATGATAATATTGTTATTTCTGAGATAATTCTGTATATCAGCATCCGTAGTTTCACGAAGTGCAACAAACATATGTTTTTTCAGTTCATCTACCGAAACATGATCTCCTTCAAAGCCGTTATCCATCCCCTTTGCGGTAACGCATACAAGCGGCTCCTTATACAAAGGCTCAATCGGGATGTCCCCTGCGCTGGACATAGACAAAAATCCAAGATCCACGATTCCGTTCTTGATCCAATATGAAACATCATCATACGATCCCTGAAATACTTCAATAACGATATCAGGATACACCTCATTAAATGATCTGATAATATTTGGAAGCCAATTTGTACAAATGCTTGAGAAACATCCAATCTTAACCTTACCCTTTTTCAAGCCATTCATTTCATTAATGACCTGTTTCAGGGCCTCATCACTGTTTAAAACTGCATTTATATGTGGAAATATCTGCTCTCCATAGTTGGTGAGAGTCACTCCGTTCTTGCTTCTGTGAAGCACTGCCGAGCCTAACTCTCCCTCCATGGCAGATATCGTATGGCTTATTGCCGAGGGTGTCAAACCCAATATCTCTGCTGCCTTCCTAAAACTCCCCTGTTCCGCCACGGTTTTAAAAACCTGATATGTAAGTAATGTCATCTCTTTCCCTCTAACTATACTAAATAATCTTACTTCCAACTACATTAGTTATTCTTGAATATATATTATTTTTTTCTTCTGAAATGCGAAGAATTTATACAATCAATTTGCTAACATTATACTTGAAAATTTCTCAACTTTCTACATTTATTTTTAAATTTTATCAAACAGTTACATTTTTTATAATTCCTTTATTTTATCACCGGGATAATCCTACCGGCAAAACCCGGATAACACCACCGGCAAAACCCGTATCAACTGCATTTTATATAAGCTTCATCCCTTTATTTCCCGTACAACATCACCGGCAAATCCCGTATCAACTGTGCATTGCCTGCCTCATCTCCTCAAAAATCACACAAAAAAGCCATATCTCCCACCGCCGGTTACCGGAGTAATCTCCGATAATCTTAAAACGCATGGAAAATATGGCTGTTATATTTAAATTCTCACCCAACCTTAACTTTGTTTAAAGATTGGCCTCATCTTTTGTCCGGGATATATTCGTAATTCTATTAATCACCCGAAACCCCGGCATTTGCTACATTTAATGGAACTTCTGAATCCGCTTCATTAGATCCTGAGCAAAGTACATTAATTCTTACTCTTATGCTTAGCTCTCTTAACTGCCTTCATAATTTCAACGATAGGAATTATAAGCAATGCAATTCCTACAGCTGTTGCAAATTCCTTAAGAGACAATGCTGTGAACGAGAATACCTTATTAAGTCCCGGAACATAGATTACAAGTATAGTTAAAACAATTGAAGCTGCAAATGTAATCCACAAGACCTTATTTTGTTTCTTTATTGTAAAGATTGACTCTGTACGTGAACGCATATTAAAGCTGTGGAATACTTCTACCATTGACAATGTAAGGAATGCCATTGTCATTCCCTCTTCAGCTGTCTCAACATTGAAATTACCTGCCTGATAATAATGTCCCATCATATATGAGAAAACAGTTAAAATCGCAATGATTGCACCCTGTACAACTACCTCTAATCCGAGGCCGTCCGCAAACATTCCGTCTTCCTTGTTACGTGGTGGCTGGTTCATTACATTCTTTTCTGCTTCTTCCATACCAAGACCGATTGCAGGGAAACAGTCGGTAATAAGATTTATCCAAAGAAGATGTGCCGGCTTAAGAATTGTGAAGTTCATAATTGTAGCAATGAAAATCGCAATAACCTCTGCAAGGTTTGATGAGAGCAGGAACTGAATAGCCTTCCTGATATTATCATATATTCTTCTACCTTCTGCAACTGCCGAAACTATTGTAGCAAAGTTATCATCGGTAAGAATCATATCCGCTACATTTTTGGTAACATCTGTGCCGGTAATACCCATACCGACACCGATATCGGCGGATTTGATTGAAGGAGCATCATTTACACCATCACCTGTCATGGCTGTAACCCTTCCAAGTCCCTGCCATGCATTTACGATTCTAACCTTGTGCTCAGGCTGAACTCTCGCATATACCGAGAAATCAACAACATGCTCGTTGAAATAATCATCGCTCATTTCTTCAAGCTCGGCACCGGTAATTGCCTTAAATTCCACTTCCTTGCCGCTAGCATCCGTTCCGTGAAGAATACCAAGCTCCTTCGCAATTGCTACTGCTGTATCTCTATGGTCACCTGTAATCATTACAGGTCTGATTCCTGCCTGACGGCAATGCTCAATCGCAACCTTAACCTCCGGTCTAATCGGATCGATCATACCGCAAAGTCCGATATAAACGAGTCCGTTCTCAAGATCTGCAGGTGCTGTACTTCCCGGCATTGCATCATATACTCTTACACCAAGGGCAAGCACTCTCAATGCTTCGTCAGCCATAGCCTTATTGGAAGCCTTGATGCTCTTCATGGTTTTATCATCCATTTTGGCAACCTTGCCGTCCTTAAGGAAATGTGTACAACAATCAAGCACACAGTCAGGAGCACCCTTTGTGAACTGTATGAATTTCGCAGAAGTTCCGAAAGCTTCAGTAATATTTTCGTCAGCCTCAAAGCTATGAATAGTGGACATCATCTTACGGATGGAATCAAATGGTGCCTCACCCTTACGTGGATACATCTTCTTTAACTCTGCTGTCGGAAGTCCGATTTTAGCTGCATCAGTAACGAGTGCACATTCAGTAGCCTCTCCTACTGCCTTATCACCCTCCCAGACTGCATCGGAACAAAGAGCCATACCCTTTATTAATATCGAAAAATCAACCGTACTCTTTTCGGCATCCGGTGTATTTACCTTCTCTTTACCGTCGAGACTTACATGACGGACAACTGTCATCTTGTTCTGTGTAAGAGTACCTGTCTTATCCGAACAGATAATCTGTGTACAACCAAGGGTTTCAACCGCTGTAAGCTTTCTGATAATTGCCTTGTTCTTTGACATCCTTGTAACACCGATTGAAAGAAGAACTGTTACAACTGCCGCAAGACCTTCAGGAATAGCCGCTACCGCAAGTGAAATAGCTATCATAAATGTATTGATGAAGAATTCACCGTTTAAGCCCTGTCCCGTTACAAGATTCCTTATTATATTAATAGCAAATATAACCGCACAGATTATAAGTACCATTATTGAAAGAACCTTGGAGAGCTCATTGAGCTTAATCTGAAGTGGTGTCTCTCCGTTCTCTGCCTGTGAAAGCTGATCTGCAATCTTACCCATCTCGGTATCCATACCGGTTCCGGTAACAACAGCCTTACATCTTCCGTACTGAACAGAAGAACCCATATATATCATATTTGCCCTGTCGCCGAGCGGAACATCCGATGCGCCGTTTACATTTAATACATCGGCACTCTTCTCTGATGGAACTGACTCACCTGTAAGAGCTGCCTCCTCACACTTAAGTGAAGCTGCTTCGATGATTCTTGCATCCGCAGGCACTGCATCACCGGCTTCAAGTGAAATAACATCGCCCGGTACAAGCTCGGTTGCATTTATAACTTTTACTTCATTGTTACGAATAACCTTGGTGGTTGCCGCAGCTATCTCCTGCAATGCCGCAATCGCCGATTCCGCCTTGGATTCCTGATAGACACCAAGGATTGCATTTACTATAACTACCGTCAAAATAATGAAGACATCTGCAAAGCCTTCATGAGAAAATGCAGCGGTAATCGCTGATATAACGGCTGCTATAATAAGCACAATGGTCATAGGCTCACATATTTCCATAAGGAATTTGTGAATAAGACTTTCTTTTTCCTTTTCCTTAAGCTTATTTTCACCGTATTTTACAATTCTCTCTTTTGCTTCATCTTCCGTTAGTCCGTTAGGTGAGCTTTCAAGCTTACCAAGTACTTCCTTTGCCTCTTGCAAATAATATTTCATCCGTACTCTCTCCCTTTCTCTAATAGAAATATAAAGTAATCAAACCTTATAACATAATATATGCAAAACCTTTTTTTATCAAGTGTTTTGTTGAAAGTATTTATATTTAAAAATTTTTAAAAATATTTGTGTTTTAGTTACACATTTGTAACGCATAGCATGATATACTGTCATTGTTTGATGGAAATACACATCGGAAACAATATTATTTAACAATCAAATAACTATATTTTAATATAATAATCCGGAGGATAAAAAAATGAATGATAAGGATATTTTAAAGTTGTATAACAAATTTATCAAAGATGGGCTTGATATTTTTTCAATTGAAAATGACTCGGAAGCCTCAGAGAAAGAGAATCCGAATAATAATAAGAGATTCAATCCGCTTCGTATAAATAACAATATGAATAATCTCTTATATATGGTTAATACTTTTAAAAAGATAGCCAAAAACCATTCCGCTGACAATTCAATAAATAAAGAACTGACAGAGTTCACCGAAGAAGATAAAAAGGAATTGGAAAAATTTTACACTTATACGAGTTCTAATTATCCTATGTACTATGAGTTTCTGTTGGGCAGATACTCTGATTATATTAATAATAAACGTACAGAAAATTGGCTTGAAAGAGAAAGAAAAGGAACACCTATCAAGACAAGTGATATTCGTTACCAGAAAACAATAACATTTTGGTGCACATTAAAGCAACCGGGTGAGCCTAAAAATATTTCCGAATATAAATATGAACAACCTGTTGATGAAGCTGACAATGAAGAATTAGAAGCTCCCGTACCATTAGCCGTGTCCGCTCCTGAAAACGGGTCCGCTCCTGAAAACGAGAACGCTCCTGCACCGTTAGGTAATATTGCTCCTGTAGCATCAGGCGAAGAAAATATCAATAATGATAATATTATCAACGAAAAGAAACCTTCCAAAGCTTTAATTACCAGCGTACTTGGTGCAGTTGACCGTATAAATGCAACCGGTATTGATGTAAAAAGGTTTATCACATCCCCTATATTCAGAAAGCATGAGGAAAAGAATATCGGCGGTAATGGTAAATCATCTATCGATGTTTTAGTCAGTTTTTTGGATAATCCTAACGTAAGAACAAAAATCAAGCAGAATTTTACTAACAATTCATTACTTCACGTATCTAACGAATTGAGTTACATC
>JAILOA010000075.1 GCA_024691065.1 Lachnospiraceae bacterium
AGATAAGGGTGAAATGATAAAAGCATTTAACAAGCATAATGTGGATCATCCTTGGTTTTACATCGCAAAGAACAATAAAGCTTTAAATGAAATTATAGACAGGATAACTTATCCTTGTATTATGAAGCCAACTGACAATTCCGGAAGCAGAGGTGTAGTGCTATTACATAATAAAGCAGAACTTGAAAAAGAGTATGAGTATTCTCATACTTCTTCAAGAAGCGGTGCAGTGATAATTGAAGAATATCTTACTGGACCAGAGGTAAGTGTTGAAGTTATTGTATATAAAGGAGCTCCTCATGTGCTTCAGATAACCGATAAGTTGACAACAGGTGCTCCTCATTTTGTTGAAATGGGACATAGTCAACCCAGTCAATTGCCATCGGATGTTAAAGATCAGATCATAGATCTTGCAAGCCGTGCTGTACTAGCAGTTGGAATTGAAAACGGACCAGCTCACGTTGAAATGATAGTAACTGAAAATGGTCCTAAAATGGTTGAGCTTGGAGCAAGAATGGGCGGCGATTGCATAACTACACACCTTGTTCCTCTCTCTACTGGTATTGACATGATAAAAGCAACTATCGATATAGCTTGCGGAAATGAACCTGATATTGAGCCTAAATTTAACAAGGGAAGTGCAATTAGATATTTCGATGTTCCTTGCGGAGTAATTAAGAGTATTGATGGTGTTGATGTAGCTATGTCTGTTGATGGTGTTCAAGAAATATCTTTTACAAAGCACGTTGGTGATACTGTTGAAGAGATTGGGAGCAGTGTGGATAGAGTCGGATTTGTTATTGGACAAGGAGAATCTAATGAATCCGCAGTAAAGGTATGCGAAAATACTATTAGTAAAGTATCTATAGAAACTCTATAAAGGAAAAGAATAATGTTTAAAGAATTAAAAGGAAAACGACTTCTTGTTCTCGGCGGTACAGCGTGGGCTGATATAATTTTTGCATTCGCTAAGGAAAATGATATTCAACTTGTAACCACAGGAAAGAATCCTAATAAAATGTTTAACGAGTATTATTATGTTGATTCTACTGATCATGAAGGAATGAAGAAACTAATAATAGAAAAGAATATTGATGGTGTATATGTAGGTAGCCACGAAGGGGTTATTCGTCAAGCAACTCAATACTTAGCAGAGTTAGGTCTCCCTTGCTATTGTACTTTAAATCAATGGGATACATTGATGAATAAAAGATCATTCAAGAGTCTGTGTCAGAGATTTAATATTCCTGTAGCCGCTAAATATGACTGGAGTCCTACAAATCTTTGTGAGGTTAAATATCCGGTAATAGTTAAACCGGCTGATGGATGTGCAAGTGTAGGTATCAAAATTTGTAATAATGAAGATGAACTGTTGGAAGGCTATAAATTGGCCTATGAGAACTCTTCTACACATGAGGTTCTGGTTGAACAATTGGTAAATAATTCCGGGATGGATGTTTTTTTTCAGATAACCAATTCAGAAATAGAATTTTTGTTAATTGGAGATAAGTATCCGGTTCAACTTGCAGAAGGAGCAGGTTCCGTTGCAGGGATAAGAGTTCTTCCTAGTATTTATACTGATGATTTCAGACTTAGATTTGAAGAAAAAATAAAGAACATGTTTTCATCACTCAAATTAAAACAGGGATTAATTTGGATGGAAGTATTTCATGATGGAGACAGTTATTATTTCAATGAGGTTGGATATAGACCTAATGGAAGCTTAACTATCATCGGTATAGATTACTTATGTGGAATTAATACTGTTGCAGCGGATATTTACTATGCACTTACAGGAAAGGGTAAAGACAGAGAATTTAGTTCTCTGATTTTGAAGGAGCATTCGTCAGGGAAAAGTAAAGTTTGTGAATATTGGATTGCAGTAAAGCCGGGAAAAATCGGCAAAATTGAAGGGATAGATGTGCTCAACAAGGACAAAAATATACTTGCATCTTTTCCAAAATATGATGTTGGCTCTGTAGTACCTCATACGGACGGTTTTGCTCAGAATTTCTGTGTTATACATTTCGGGTATGACAATAGTTCTGAAATGATGCGTATCATAAATAGTATTAGAGATACTGTAAAAGTTTATGATGAAAATGGCAATGATATGATAATACATAAAGCTCAAGATTTTATTGATAATGTAATATCAGAAAACGGATAACGCCTGAAAGAGATGGTAATATGATTGATAAAACGGCACAAGTTATAGATTCTAACATATCTGATAGTGCAAAGATATATAGAAATGTTATTATTAAGACAAGTACATTGAACGAAGAATGTATAGTTGGTGACATGTGCAGGATTGAAGAATCGCATTTGGGGTTTAAAACCCAGGTATATCCATTTGGTATTATGTACAATTCTAAACTGGGGGACTATTCATATATTCAAAAAAACTCATCAGTATGGCATTGTGAAATCGGAAAATATTGTTCTATTTCATGGAATGTAAGTATTGGTGGTGGAGAACATGATTTTCACAAAGTTACTGCTCATTCTATGTTATATGCACCATTTTATGGATTTGTAGATAAACCTATGTATGATAGATTTAGCGATGAGTGCAAAATAGGAAATGATGTTTGGATAGCTGCTGGAGTATCTATATTAAGGGGAGTTACTGTTGGAGATGGCGCTGTTATTGGAGCAGGTGCTGTTGTGACAAAGTATGTTGATCCTTATTCTATAGTTGCAGGTGTTCCTGCGAAAAAAATCGGTCAGAGATGTAGTGATAAGCTGATAGAAGAATTATTAGAAATAAAGTGGTGGAATTTGGACCCACAGATTATAAAACAGAACATAAATCTTTTTAATTGTGAACTGAACTCTGAAACAATTAAAAAGATAAAGGATATAAGAAGGTGATTATTTGAAAGGGTATGTTTTTATATCAAATAGTAGCAAGCCATCAGTTGAAAAGGCTAATAGTAGAGAAAAAATGTCACCTCCTAATGTAAGTAGACCATGCTTGGTAGCTGCATTGAATATGGGGTATGAAGTGTTTTGGGGAGTAAATAAAAATAATCCTGAAGAATTAGAATGTGAATTACCCATAAAGATGTTTGATTCGCATACATATAGAAGTATAACTGCCATAAAAGATAATTGGGTAGCTTTTAAAAACCTTAGAAAGATAATTAAGAATAATGATATTAAAGTAATTCACTGCAATACGCCAGTAGGTGGTATGATAGGTAGAATATGCGGAAAACTATATCGTGTTGATAAAGTAATCTACACTGCACATGGTTTTCATTTTTATAAAGGTGCGCCATTACTAAATAGAACGCTCTTCAAATGGGCTGAACAAATAATGGCTCACTGGACTGATGTAATAATAACAATGAATCAAGAAGACTTTGAAGCTGCTAAGAGATTTAGACTCAAGAAAGGCGGAAGAGTTTATAAGGTTCACGGAGTGGGAATTACTCTTTCAGATTTTGATGCCGTTATTGTAGATAGAACTTATGTCAGAAAACAATTAGGCCTAAAGGATACGGATATTGTTTGTATCTCTGCTGGTGATCTTGTACCAAGAAAAAACTATCATATTGCAATTAAAGCTATTGCAAAAACAAAAAATCCTAACATTCATTATATTATTTGTGGAACTGGACCTGATATCGACAGATTGAAAAGGTTAGCTGATAATCTAAGAATATCTAATAGAGTCCATTTCCTTGGGTTTAGGACGGATATTATACAATTATACAAATCATCGGATATTTTTCTGTTTTCATCTTTACAAGAGGGTCTGCCAAGATCTCTAATGGAAGCTATGGCATGTGGATTACCAGCTGTTGTTTCAAAAATCAGGGGTAATGTTGACTTGATTGAAGATGGTAATGGAGGGTTTTTATGTGATCCAAATGATGTTAATGCTTTTGCAACTTCAATAAAAAAATGTGTAAGAGGAAACAGTA
>JAILOA010000093.1 GCA_024691065.1 Lachnospiraceae bacterium
AAAGGGTGTTGTCAACCACCCTATAATGTAACGCCACTTTAGGTAATAATACCTATTGGGGTCAAAGGTCGGAGGCATAAGCCGTTACTACGACTGGGCAGTTACAAGCCCATTACCTTTAGGTGATGGGTAGTTGACCAATGACCTGAGAATCCTCTGCTTCCCTTCAGTATCATTCGGGACCTGCAGATTCTTATATTCAACCAAATCCGCCTTGAATTCTTTTACCAAAAAATCCAGGCGATCCTCCTGCTTGTTATTCATATTATTCACCAGCTTTCACCACAATTTTTCCATTTATACTTCCGGAATCAAGCGCCATGCAAGCCTCCCGGATTTTTTCAAATTCAAATGTAGCGCCAATCAGTGGTTTTAATTCGTGCTCATCCATAAAATCAAAAATGTCCTGAAGCATCCGCTGAGTTGGATAATTACTATAGAATCCCGTCAGGCATACTCCATTCGGAATGTCCTTGATAGGATCAAAATGATTCCATTCATATACTTTTCCCAAAACCCCCGTATTACAGACAATTCCGCCCTGCTTCATAATGCTCATGGTATCTTTAACTGTCTTGATTCCTATTAATTCAAGGGCTTTCGTAACAATATTTTTATTTACCATTTCATTTACATTTATATGGGTATCCGTGGTTTTTGGATTGCCTTGCAAATCAGAAAGATTTGAATTCAATTTTGTCCCAATATCTTTCTTTTGGGAATTGCTCTTGCCACGCAAACTTCCATCATCGATATCTATCTTGCCGCGCAAACTTCCATCATCCAAAATAATTTCATCGCATCCGGCCTTTTCTAAAAGCTTCATTTTAGATTCGCGGTGTGTGGTTCCGATGACCTTGCAGCCGATTGCCTTCGCAATTTGAATAGCCACGTAACCCAGAGCACAGGTGGCACCCCTAACCAATAGTATATCATCTTTCGTTACATTTAGACACTGGATAAGTGAACCCCAGGCCGTAAAATACGTCTCGGGAATCGCAGCCATTTCGCTCCAGCTAAGCTTTGACTCCACCGGAAACACGTGGTGAACCGGCAGCAATGCATACTCCGCGTAGCTTCCATTGAAGCTTCGTCCCATACCGCCCATGAGCGCAGCTACCTTCTGTCCCTTCTTAAGCCCGCTGTCAGACGAATCGGCAATCTCGCCCACGCATTCAATCCCGGGAATTATCGGTTTCTGAATGTAACTGTTTTGAATCTCAAATTCGCGGAGAATCTGCTCCGAATGATTCATTCCGAACGCCTTCACTTTCACGAGCACCCACCCAGGCTTTACTTCAGGAATCGGGGTCTCGGAAATCACGATATCCTCGCCCTTTGTAGGTTGTGTTAAAACTACGGCTTTCATTTTCTTGTTCATAGGGTCACCTCCCTGCTACAATTCAAACCTTCTTCGCTCCATCCCGGTGTCCAGACTTGACAATTCAACCGTGACATCATCCAGCGTAAATGGCTGTACATCGGAATTATCATCACTCCCGCAAACACCTCTGAGAATCGGACTGGAAGCTATTATTTTACGCCTCATATCCGGGCTATCCACAAATCTTACCTTGCCGTCAATTCTTATCCATTGAGTTGTTTCCCTATCTGCAACGGTAATTTCTATATAAGGATTTCTCTTGATTTCATTGTATGTTTCCTGATTCTTCATCACGTCAAACCAAAGCTTCCCGCCCTCTTCGAACTTAAACTCAAACGGTTTGACCTTGGGCTTCCCATCTCTTCCTATTACTCCAATATATTGCATAGGATATTTTTTTAGCATTCTAATCACTATATTAATGTTTTCTTCCATTTTTTACCTCTTCATATTCCTCTCACGCCCACATATCTTATTAGTTTTTTTCCGGCACAATACCTCTTTATTCATTTCTCATTCCGGATTTTTCATGGAAATTCGCCTCGCATATAACCTCTTCGTCTGCCTCTCAAGCCCGCATATCTTATCAGTTTTTTTCGGCACAATACCTCTTCATTCATCCCTCACGCCCGCATATCTCCGTCGACATCTGCCCAGCACTGCGGGTCCTCAGCATAGAAATCCCCGTAAGTTCCCTTCGCCACGGCAGGGCAGCCCCGGCACCAGGCAAGAAGCTTGCATTTGCTACATTTACTGAATTTCCTGTAATCACGGTAATCTTCCACCTGCTTAACCCACAAGTCCTTCAGACGGTCCTCAAATACATTTCCCACCTTGCTGTCCGCAACCCTTCGGCAGGCGTACACCTCACCGGTCGGCAAAATTGTAATGTGGCAATTTCCGCAATGGCAACCGCCATAAATCATGCCTTCCTTAGCAGTTTCCGGAATCTTAAAATCTCCAATCTCGTACCGGTACAAGGTCCACAGGTGATCCTTTCTATTAAAAATAGTCACACAATCCGGATTATTCTTATATTCCTTATATTTCTTATCACAGGCAGCCAGCAATTCCCTGTATTCCTGCGGGCTGACTCCCGTGCTTTTTTCATCGCTGGTTGGGACATACCTTGCAAATGCAAATACGTCCGCTTTATTTTTCACAACCGTATCAATAATTCCCGGCACTTCCTTAATATTCACGTCCGAAACAGTCGTCATTACAACGGCTGTAATTCCGGCCTTTCTAATCATCCCAAGCTTTTCCAGAGTCTCATCAAATGACCCCGGCTTTCTGAACCAATCGTGAGTTTCCTTCAGTCCATCGATGGACAGCTGATATTTATCACAACCACAATCCTTTAATCTCTTCAAATTTTCATCCGTCAAATGAAACGGATTCCCCAAAATTGTAAATGGAATCTTCTTCTCCTTGAGGAGCTCCATTAAATCCCAAAAATTCGGATGAAGGATCGGGTCGCCACCTGTTATATAGAAATATGGACGCCTGCCGTAAGTCACACAAAACTCCTCGGCATTTTCCACCACCTTCTGCATTTCATCCCAGGTCATCGCATCCAATTTCTTGCATGCATTTTCCGCAAATATATAACAATGTTTACAACGCTGATCACATTCCTCAGTGATGTGCCACTGAAATGCAAAATACTGACTCATCGATCCTTCCTCCTTTTCGTAATTAAAATACATAGAAAACCCGACATTCGTAATCGCTTCTGCAAGCTCACCTAAACATTTCATTCATGAAATTTTCTTACTTATACCGGCTTGTCAAATGTATTCATAATCGCTTCTACAAGCTCACCTAATCTTTCTTACAATACAAGTTTTTTTAATATCGCAGATACTAAGCCCCGCAAGCTGACGATGGTTTCTCCTCAGGCGCTGCCCCACAAGCTGATGCAGGTGCTTCCTCAGGTGCTGCCCCACATGCTGATGCAGGTGCTTCCTCAGGTGCTGCCCCGCATGCTGATGCAGGTGCTTCCTCAGGCTTTCCTGCGCCACAAGCTGAACCGCATGCTGCTGTTGCCATAAATTCCTTTGATGTGTTCCATCCTGCTAAATTTGATAATGCCATAAATGACTCCTTTCCGTAGCCCTCGCTACATTAAAATATTTGATAAAATTTTTAGATTTTTGAACGCAATGTGGCTATTTATAAAGTGTTCTGTAAATGTATAATTGAAAAGCTTCAAATCATTCTTTTAAAATTTTTAATATATCAATTTTTCAGAATATTATTTTAAAATGCTTCAATTGCCATTTTCAAATTTTTATTTTAGTCCGTAATCATTTTTTTGTTTAGATGTAATTCTTTTAAACATTTTTTTCACGATTACCCTTACTATGCGTTCAATTCGTTGTTTACGTGCCAGTGATACTTATTAGTCCGCCTCGCTACCTGCTCATAACACATAGCACTTTTGTGCCTTGAAATCCCCTGCACACAAACCTACGCCTTTACTGCCTAGTGTGAGGAATTTCTTTTCTGTTTAAATAATATCAAAATAAATCTGTACTGTGAAATGAATATATGTTATTATTTATAACTAAATGGAATAAATAAGAAAAGGAGGATTTTGCTTATGAATACAGCTCAACTTGAATGTTTTATAAGTCTCGCGGGAACGTTAAATTATATGAAGACTTCCGAGCAGCTTGGGCTTACCCAGCCGGCTGTTTCGAAGCAGATTCAGTCTTTGGAAACCGAGCTTGGATGCAAGCTTTTCAATAGAACGACAAGGTCTGTGACACTTACAAATGTAGGCGCTGCATTTTTATCTGATGCAAATAATATGATAAATACATTTTACCACTCTATGGAGCGAATTTCGAGCTTCCAGGAAAAGGAGCGTCACTCGTTTCGCCTGGGCTATATGGATCCGCACACGCTGAATATAATCAGCCGGATTCTGCGCCCGACACTTATTTCGCACCCGAATATTATTCCGGAATTTAATCATGATCAGACCGACGCCAACCTGAGCAAACTTGCTAACAACAGGCTGGACCTTATTATCGGTATGAAGGATGCAAAGTTTCACGACGCAGACATTGCATTTACCAAGCTTCGCGAGGAGCATTTTGTTTGCGTAATGAGGAAGGACCATCCGATTGCGGAGAGATTTGCCGGC
>JAILOA010000097.1 GCA_024691065.1 Lachnospiraceae bacterium
ATGATTTAGCCTTGATGTGTAATTTAAATGTACCGGAAGCTAAGGCTCAAAAATTCTCAAATATTGGTACAACATTTTTGGTAAAACGATTTGACAGGATTAAAAATCAAAGAATACATTTTGCATCATGCATTTAATGCATTTTACTTTTTTTAATATTATCATCTCCAATTCTAATTTTTACTTCATCATTTTAATTCTGATGAAAATATAAATGCTAAGCAAAATCACAAAAAATGCTTATGTTGCTTTTTACAACTATTATTTTTTTAACAAATGAAACGTGCGCCGCTAGGCGCACAACAAAAATACCCGGACAATGGATTTACCGACTTTACGTCGATTCCATCATCCGGGTGTTGGATTTACTTATCTAATTATTTTACTTACTTTAAATGACTATATAATAATCATTTTTGTCTATCTTACTTCTTTTTCTGTACATCTTACTTCTTAGTCTTATTTATGTACATCTTACTTTTTTAATCTTATTCATGTACATCTTACTTCTTAATCTTATTCTGATACTCTCTACTTCTTAATTATATTCATATAGACACTATTTCTTAATCTTAACCTTCTTCCCTGCGCTCCATGCACCGTAAACCTTCTTGCCATCTACAGTCTTAAATGCACGCACGCGAATGAAGTATTTCTTGTTTTTCTTAAGCTTCTTAATCTTTAATTTAGCTTTTGTTGTAGTCTTTGATTTCTTACCCTTGAAGTTCTTCTTAAGCGAATACTGTACCTGGTATCCTTCTGCTCCGTCAACCTTAGCCCACTTCACAAGAACTGTCTTCTTGGCATTGTTCTTTGCTGACTTAATTACAACCTTATCGAGTGTGGTTGGTGTTGTAGTAGGCTGAACTGCTGCTACTGTAACGATCTTTGTTACCACCTGTGTTGTAGCTGCATTTGCAGGGGTTGTCTGATTTGCTGGGGTTGTTGTATTAGCAGGTGCGGTTGTATTAGTTGGTGCTGTTGTATTGACAGGTGCGGTTGTATCAGTAGGCAATGTTGTAGTTGTAGGTGCATCTGTTGTAGGCTCTACTGTTGCTACATCTGTTGTAGGCTCTACTGTTGGCACTTCTGTTGTAGGCTCTACTGTTGGCACTTCTGTTGTAGGCTCTACTGTTGCTACGTCTTCTGTAGGCTCTACTGTTGCTACATCTGTTGTAGGTTCTACATTAGGGGTATCAGTAACAGATGGGCTTGATGTAACACTAGGCTTTGTTGTAGGCTCTGTTGTAGGTTCTGTTGTAGGCTTTGTTGGATTTTTCTCTTCATACCTTTTTGCCTCAGACTCAGCTTCAACTTCTTCCTTGTTTCCAATCAAATATGTTACATTATCGCTATCTACAAGATATAAATTTCCATCACTTTCATAAACGTTATAATTAGAAATATCATCGGCATAAATCTTGCTCTCGCCTGCTTTAATATAATTTTTACCATCATTATTTAAAACAGAATACAAATCATATGTATTATTATTGCTATCAATAAGAATTCCCTTGTTATTAAGACCAGTAATCTTTGTTCCAAGGACTTCTTCCCAAATAGCGTAAAGTGTGATTTCCTTACCTATTTCAGTAAGATTTTCTACTTCTATACCATCTTTATATAAAACATCTGTAGCATCTTTAAGTGTATTCCAACCTCTAAAAATGTAATTATCTCTTGTAAAGGTATTTTCGTTAAGAGTTACTTTTTCGCTATTATCAATAACCTGAGGCTCAATACTTCCTTCACCTCCATTAGCATCAAATTTTACTGTATATGCAATAGTTGACCAATGAGTATAATAATCAACATTTCCCGCCGTAGTAAATGTACCATTAACATCTACCTTATCTCCGCCTTCTTCACTTGTGTACCAACCAGCAAATTCATAATGTGGTCTAGTAGGATTCTCCGGCACATCACTATATTTTTCATCGAAAACTTGATTTGTAGTAATTACACTACTACCAGTAGCTGTTTCAAAATTCCATTTAATCTCATAAGTTTTTGCAGCATACGTCGCTGATAATGTAGCATTCTTAGTAACCGTATAATTAGTATCAACCTTAGTATCAGTTTCTGTATCAACCCAGCCCTCAAAATCATAACCAGTCTTATTAGCATCATCAAGTGTAATCTTAGTACCATACTTGAATCTGTTAGAATAAGAGCTTGTCTTGTTATTAGGATTAAAAGCAATTGTATAATAATTCACTGACCAACCAGCATAAAGTGTAACCTTACCATCAGCAGTGCTTGTAAGATTTTTAGCCTTACCCTCAGATGTTACAGTAACAGGTGTTTCACAAGCTTCATCAGTATACCAACCTGTAAAGGTATATCCTGTCTTTACAGGTGTAGGAAGTTCAAACTCTCTATCATATATAGCAACAACATCTGTTACTTCACTACCACCATCTGTATCAAATTTTACGGTGTAAGTATTTGCAGTCCAATGTGCAAAATATGTTGACATACCTTCAATATTATAGGTATCACTAGATTTTACTTCGTCACCACCAACTGAAAGTGTAAACCAACCAGCAAATGTGTAACCTTCTCTTTCAGGAGTAAATGGTGAGAATTTAATAGTCTGACCATAGGTACAACCTGTTATAATTGTATCTCCATCTGTTTCTGTAAAAATACCACCATTAGCATCCCAAGTTACCTTATACTTTGTTGTTTCTTCTGCCTTAACAGAATTAGGTGTTACAGAAATACCTGTAATAACGAGTGCGACAACGAGCATTACGCTCATAAACTTCTTAAAATTTGTAATCTTCATAATTTTGTTCCTCCCATTACATTTTATATTGATACTGTCATTTTTACATTTGGATTATTAATTTCATTTTTTTGATTCTCAATTAAAAAAACTCATAAATTCAAAAAATCTCCAATATATTTCACAATAACTAGGTCAGTCTATCCCCTCTTTGTGTCAAAAATATGTCAGAATTATGTCAAGCAGTCTATATTCGAAACATCCCTTAAAATAACCCCTTAAATCTTTAAGTTAGCAGAAAAAATTAAATTTTTATGTTATTTTTTATTGAATTTGTGTCAAATTTTATAGGGATATTAATCATAGTAAAATATGAAAATTTGGGCAGGCTAATTCAGGACCGGGGATTAACAGTAAAAAAAGGGTGAGGAAACATCAGCATGTTTATTTAATTAAAAAATGAAACAATTTTGTGGTGACTTTCTCTTGGGAATTATTCTATTTGATAAACAACTATATTTCCAAAAACAAAAATACCCGGACAATGGACTTTACAATTTACATCGTTATCCATTATCCGGGTATTATTTTTACTTTATAGATTTACTATACTGATTTACTATACTGATTTAATATACCGATTTAATAATAAGATATAAATAATCTTTTTTTAATTACATCTTTTTTGGTTCTGTACATCTTACTTCTTAATCTTGTTCTGATACTCTCTACCTCTTAATTATATTTATGTACACCCTATTTCTTAATCTTAACCTTCTTCACTGCGCTCCATGCACCGTAAACCTTCTTACCATCTACAGTCTTATACGCACGTACACGAATGAAGTATTTCTTGTTCTTCTTAAGCTTCTTGATCTTTAACTTAGCTGCAGTTGTAGTTTTAGATTTCTTACTCT
>JAILOA010000106.1 GCA_024691065.1 Lachnospiraceae bacterium
TACCAAAAGCTTGATAATTCTTGGGAGTACAATATGAAAAAAGAGGTTACTTTGGCTAAATCGGCCGGATTTTGCTTTGGAGTAGAGAGAGCGGTAAATATTTGTATAAAAGAAAGCGAAAAATACAAGGACAGTGATAAAAAGGTATTTACATTAGGACCGATTATACATAATGAAGAGGTAGTGAAGGATTTAAAACAAAAAGGCATAGATGTGATTAATGAACCGGGTGAATTGAAAAATCCGCAAAATTCCGTAGTAATTATAAGATCTCATGGGGTTAAAAAGGCTATTATAGACGAACTTGAAAAAATGGGGGTTACCGTAGTAAGTGCGACCTGTCCTTTTGTTAGTAAAATCCATAATATTGCATTAAAAACCTATAATGATGGTGATCAGCTTATAATCGTCGGAAGCAGGAATCATCCTGAGGTTATAGGAATTAACGGTTGGTGCAATGACACTGCAATTATTATAGAAAATGAGGAAGAAGCAAAGAATTTAAAGTTTGATAATAATAAAAAAGTGATAGTTGTTGCACAAACAACATTTAATTTTAGAAAATTTAAATATATAGTTGATATTTTGAAAAAAAATTGTTATACTATTGTAGTTATGAATACAATTTGCAACGCTACCGAAGAACGACAGATTGAAGCAAAGGAAATTTCTGAAATTTCCGAAGCAATGTTGGTGATCGGTGGAAAACATAGTTCGAACACCCAAAAACTCTATGAAATATGTAAAGAGAGGTGTCCGAATACACATTTTATACAGACACTTGATGACCTTAGCTCAGTAGAGCTAGAATCTTTCCGTAGCGTGGGTATTACAGCAGGGGCATCTACCCCAAACAAAATAATTAAGGAGGTTCAATCATATGTCAGCAGAGAACAATGAATTTGAACAATTATTAAATGATAGCGGAAGCTTGGTATCAATCCACAATGGACAGATTGTAGAAGGGACAGTTATTGATGTTAAAGAAGATGAAATTATCTTAAACATTAATTACAAGTGTGATGGTATTATTACTCGTGACGAGTATAGCAATCAGAGTGGAATCGACCTTACAGAGCTTGTTAAGGTTGGTGATACGATTACAGCAAAGGTACTTAAGGTAAACGATAGCGAAGGTCAGGTGTTCCTTACTTACAAGCGTCTTGCTGCAGAAAAGAGCAATGAAAAGATTAAGGAAGCATTTGAAAACGGTGAAGTTCTAACTGCTAAGGTTGAGAAAGTCAGCCAGGGTCTTCAGGTTATCGTTGATGAAACCAGAGTATTTATCCCTGCAAGTTTAGTATCAGATACTTTTGAGAAGAATCTTGATAAGTATTTGGGACAGGAAGTAAGCTTTAAGATTACTGAATTCAATCCTAAGAAGAGAAGAATTATCGGTGACAGAAAGTCGCTTGTGGAAGCTGAGAAGAAGAAGCTTCATGATGAAGCTCTTGAGAGACTTAATGTTAATGATGTTGTTAAGGGAACCGTTAAGAATCTTACAGATTTCGGTGCATTCATTGATTTAGGTGGAATTGATGGTCTTCTTCATATCTCAGAGATGAGCTGGGGAAGAATCGAAAATCCTAAGAAAGTATTCCAGGTAGGTCAGGAAATTGAAGTACTTATTAAGGATATCAAGGGCGAGAAGATTGCTCTTACACTTAAATTCCCGGATAAGAATCCTTGGGCTAACGCAAGTGAAAAGTATGCAAAGGGTAATGTTGTAACCGGTAAGGTTGCACGTATGGCTGATTTCGGTGCATTTATCGAGCTTGAAGATGGAATTGATGCTCTTCTTCATGTATCACAGATTTCAAGAGAACGTATCGATAAGCCGGCTGATGTACTTTCAGTAGGTCAGGAAGTAGAAGCTAAGGTTGTTGATTTCAATGAGCCTGATCATAAGATTTCACTCAGTATTAAAGCTTTATTAAATGACAGAGCTAATGATGAAGAAGATGAAGCAGATGATGCTGCTAATACAGAGGATGAAGTTGTTTATGATTCCGCTGAGAAAGCTGCACCTGTAGAAGAAGCACCTGCAGAGGAAGCACCTGCGGAGGAAGCACCTGCGGAGGAAGCACCTGCAGAGGAAACACCGGCTGAGGAAGAAGCTACAGAAGAGTAATTGGTATAACACAATATAAGATTTGTTTATGCTATTGTAAATCGTATTAAATAATCCATTTTTAATATTATATGGATTTAATTATAAAAAGAGTTTACGGTTTTTAATTTAAAAAGGTGTGGTTACCTGTTATTTTAACAGGGATTGCACCTTTTTTGTACATTTTATAAAAGATAATACCTTTTGGGCATAGAATTATAACTTATTTTATTTTTTGGTTTTTATAAATGTTAGGATGAAAAGATGGGAAATTACGAATTATTTAAGAAACAAATAAAAGGTCTTATTGGTATTGATCTCAATTACTATAAGGAGCAACAAATGAAAAGGCGGATTGAGTCTCTTATCAGAAAGAATGCATGTAATTCTTATGAGGCTTATTTTGCAAAATTAACATCAAATAAGAGATTATTGGAAGAATTTGTTTCTTTTTTGACTATCAATGTTACTGAATTTTACAGGAATCCCGAACAATGGCAAATATTTGAGGATAGAATAGTTCCTTATTTGTTAAACAAGTTTGGAAAGATAATTAATATATGGAGTGCTGCCTGTTCAACAGGCGAAGAACCATATACTGTAGCTATGATTTTATCAAAATATATACCTACTAATTTGATAAATATATATGCAACAGATATTGATGAAAGGGTGCTTGAAATAGCTAAAAACGGAATTTATTCCGATAAACAGGTTAAGAATGTACCCGGAGACATTTTAAACGATAACTTTATGCGTACAGCCAATAATAGTTTGAAAATCAGCGAATCCATTAAAAAATGCGTTCATTATGAAAAGCATGATTTGTTAAAGGATAAATATCCTGAAGATATGCATTTGATAATTTGCAGGAATATGATGATTTATCTTACACAGGATGCCAAGATTGATATGTATAGAAATTTTAGGGATTCATTGGTTAAGGATGGATTGCTTTTTATAGGAAGTACTGAAAATATTATTCGCCCTCAGCAGTTTGGCTTTGATAATCAAACTACTTTCTTTTATAAGAAAAAATAAGGAATGTGATTAAACATGAAAAATAATGATATTTTGGAAAAACGAATATATCTCTCCATATTGTATGATTTCTACGGTCCTCTGTTAAAGGATGAATACAAGGAAATATTTGAGTTATATGTTATGGAAGATTATGGTATTTCCGAAATAGCTAAATTGAAGGATAAAAGTCGTCAGGCAGTTTTTGAAACTATAAAGCGTGTGAGTGTAAAGCTCGAAAAGTATGAAGAAAAGCTTTGTTTATATAAACGTTTTGAGGAAGAAAAACAAGTTATAAGGGATATTAAGTCCAGAATTCAGAATGTTTTTCGGGAAGATAGTGATAATGACAGTTTGAAATCTTTGGATGAAGATGTTTCTGTCGAGCAATGCATTGAATTAATAAATGAATTAACAAGAGAAAAAAAGGATATTAAAAATGCATTGGATGACATAATATCAGAGCTTGAACAGATTATTGATGATGAGGGATAAATTGTATCCCGGCCGGAATGGGGCTTATGATAAGGAATATAATATATCCCGGACGGAGCAGATGTATATGATATATAATATGTCCCGGACGGAACAGGCTTATGATTAAGGATTAATAATGATTGCTATTGAGAAATATAATGATAAATATTTATGTGAATATTTTGAAGACGGTAAGGTTATAGATATTCATGTGGAAGATATTTATTCAGAAGATAAGATAAATATAGGTGATATTTATATCGGTAAGGTAAAAAATGTATTGAAAAATATAAATGCCGCCTTTGTTGAATTTTATAACGGTGAAATGGGATATCTGCCTCTTGAAGAGGCAGCTTATTTAATTTATACACAAAGAAAGGCAGAAAACAGATTACCTGTACAGGGAGATGAAATTTTAGTTCAGGTAAGAAAAGCCGCAAAAAAGAATAAATTAGTTACATTATCCGCTATTATTGAAATTACCGGTAAATTTTCGGTTATCAGATTGGGTGAAAAAGGATATTTTGTTTCTTCAAAAATTAAGGATATAGCTGTTAGAAAAGAAATAGAAGATGTTTTGGAAAAATATTCCGGAGATTTTTCGGGAAATTATATAAGTCCATTTAACGAAAAATATAAAAATCTTTTGAGCCCCGATTTAAAAATCATAGCCAGGACCAACAGTAAATATAATATAAACGGACTTGAAGAGGAAATTAATAATTCTTTAAAATTGATGGAAAATATAATAGTCAGAGCTTTTTCACTGACAGTATTTTCATGTATAAGAAAAAATAATAATTGTTTCAGCCGTTTTATTAATAAATACGATGAAGATAAGATAGAAAATATTTTTACCGATTGTCCTGAGGTTATTGAATTTTTAAATGAAAGTGAAGGCATTAATAAAAATGATAAGATAGAATTCTGGGATGAAGAAAAAAGAGGTAGGATGGATACCGTTCTCAGAATGAGTCATGCCTTGGAAGAGGCTTTGAATAAAAAAGTCTGGCTTAAGAGTGGCGGTTATTTATTTATTGAACATACAGAGGCTTTATCAACTATTGATGTTAATACCGGTAAAAATCTGTCAAAAGTTTCAAAGTCCGGAAATATATTGAAAACCAATAAAGAAGCGGCAATCGAAGCTATGAGACAGATAAGGCTCAGGAATATTTCGGGTATTATAATTATTGATTTTATAGATATGGCAGATAAAGCTGATAGAGATTATATATTTGATTTATTAAAACAAAAGGCCAGGGAAGATATATTGCAATGCGAAATAGTTGATATTACCGCTTTGGGGCTTTTTGAAGTGACGAGAAAAAGAGAAGGAACCATGCTTTTGGAGAGCATTGGTTAGGTGATTGAAATGATATTATCGGATAATCATATGCATAGTTTTTTTTCAACAGACAGTGATGAACCAATGGAAGAACAGGTTAAGGGCGCTATAGAAAAGGGGCTTAAAAGTATTACATTTACAGATCATTATGATATTGATTTTCCGTATGATGAGGAATATAAGGATAAGCCACAGCCTATATTTGTATTTGACATAGAGGCTTATCTTAAAGAGATAGAGAGACTTAAGTTAAAATATAAGGATAGGTTAATAATCCGTAAGGGGATTGAGCTTGGAATAAAAGAAGATATAAATGATAAGATAAATAAACAGGTAAATACTAAGGATTTTGATTTTATTATTCATTCGACTCATTTACTTTTTGGAATGGATCCTTATTATTTGAATTTTTGGGAGGGGAAGGATGTAAAATATACTTTGGAGCAGTATTTTTTAAGGGTTCTTTCCAATTTGGACGAATGGACTGATTATGATACTGTGGCACATCTGGATTATATTGTGAGATATATCCCTGAAATCAGAAATTATATTAAAACTTATGATGATTTGAGCAAATCGGCAGGTGAAGGCGCTGATTGTAATTGTAATTTAAATGCTCACGATAATGATAATAATCATAGTGATTATAATGTTACGGAAGTTTTTGATATTTTAAAAAGTAGTAACCATATTTCTTTGAGTGAAATTAATAAAATGCGGGATGAAGTTCTTCAAAAAATAAATGCTTATCTAATTAATATTTATAAGGATAATGAGCTTACGGTTAAGAAAATTCTGGATAAGATAATTGATAATAATAAATCTCTGGAGGTAAATACCGCAGGTTTTGCTTATAAGATTGGACACGCAAATCCGCATGAATTTGTTTTAAAAATGTATTATGAAATGGGCGGTCGAAGCATTACCATAGGTGCCGATGCGCATTCAAAGGAAAAAATTGCTTTTGCCTTTGATAAAACAGAAGAGATATTAAAGGAAATAGGCTTTAACGGATATTATATATATACCGGAAGAAAAAGTGAATTTATAAAATTTTAATTCAGTCGGAGAAATCCCACGCCTATGTAAGGAGCTTAGAGGTAAGTGATTTCTCCGGATTTTTGATTATCATCTAAAAAAGATATTTAATCTACATTTGAAACAGAAATCTAATCTTCATCTAAAACAAATATTTAATCTACATCTAAAACAGAAATCTAATTGTCTTCTAAAACAGTGATTTAATCTTCATCTAAAACAGAGATCTCCATATAATCAAATTCGATTTCATCTATGAAGCTATCCTGAGTGAATCTGGTTTTGGAGCTTCTCTTAAATTCATTTATATTTTTATCAAGCCAGATAGGATGGGATAGGTCTTCGCTCATACATATTTCATCTATGGCTGCAAATACCTTTTTCGTTCTGTTATTATCTGAAATGTCCAACACGGTTCTGTCATTGATTAATTTGTTGTCTTTTATAAATCTAAACCAAAATCTCATTATAATCCCTTTCTATAAATCTAAACCAAAATCTCATTATAATCCCTTTCTATCAATCATCAACCTCGATAAGTTTTGAAATATCCGGTGTAACGGTCATTGAGTAATTTGTATAATATACAACAAATCCCGGGTTAGATGCATTTGGCTTTTTAACATGCTTTTTTTGGATATAATCTATCTCGGCTTTTGAGGTATTTTTTAGTTTTGAAAAGTAGGCAGCACAGGCAGCGGCCTCCTCGAAAGCAGTATCGGAAGGCTCTTGTCCGAAGGTATGAAGAATTACATGGGAACCTGCGGCTTTCTTGGCATGAAACCACCAATCGGAATTTGATGCAAATTTAAAAGTTAAATAATCATTTTGAAAATTATTTTTTCCTACGTATAAATCAAAGCCGTCCGAGGTTTTAAAATGCATAGGTTTGCTTTTTTCCAATTGTTTTTTCTTGTTGATTTTTTTATCGGAATTAAGGTTCTGAGCCTTTGCATAACCGGACTGTGAGAGTTCCTGTCTGATTTGGTTTAAGTCGGCCTCGTTTTCAGCCATATCTATGAATTCAAGAACTGATTCCAGGTGGGTGATATTGGCCTCGGTTTCCTTTATTAATTCGCTCACAGCTTCTTCGGTACGCTTGAGTTTAGAGTATCTTTCAAAGAAATGCTGAGCATTTTCCTGTGGCGTTTTGGTTGAATCCAATGGTATACTAATATCTTCGCCGGTTTCGTAATCATTGCAGATAAGTTCCTTTGCGCCCGGTTTTAAATTGTAGCCGTAGATATTAAGTAGTTCACCGTATTTTTTGTATTTATCCTTTTTCTCTGCAGCTTTAAGCTGGTTAAATTGAATATCTTTCTTTTTGATGTTTTTTTCTAGAGCAGTGGTCGTAAGATGCCTTAAAACACTGGATTTCTCGCGGATTCTAAAATATTTTTCTTTTTCGCTGTAGAAATCCACAATCATAGACGATACATTTTCAAATTTTTTTGTTGTAAAGTCAGGGATTGAATCATATTGCCTAAGATGAACGCAGGTAAAATCCTTTGGCTTGTCTTTTTTATAAATGATTTCAAATTCATGTAAATCCTTTAAGGAAGTCATATGGGAGTTAAATGCATCATACAGGCGTGATATGTCCGATTCCGAAAGCTCGGCGGTGGAGTTAACATTAAAAAGACCGGCATTATAGATTATTTCATTTGCTATAATCGGACTCAGTCCTGTGATAGAAGTATAAAGCGCCTTTTGTAAATCATTAGGTTTTTTAATTAGCGATTCAAAGCTTGCTTTATCATTAATTAAGGAAAATGGATCGAGCTTTTCCAGGGTATTCGGAATAAAATATTTCCTGCCCGGAAGAACCTCTCTCACCGAACTTATTAAACCATTAACTCTTTTTATGCTATCTATAATTACATCCTCTTCATCGCAGAGTATAATGTTGGAGTGCTTACCCATAAGTTCTACATACATATAAACATTTTTTATGTCGCCCATTTCATTTAAATGAGAAAAGGAAAACTTGATAATGCGCTCCAGTCCCGGTTGTGTAATTTCATTTATAAGAGCGTTGCCTAAGTGTTTTCTTAGAACCATCAGGAAAGTCGGAGCTTCTAACGGAGCAGGCTTTTTTGTGTCTGAAAAATATACTAATGGAAGAGAAGGATTTACCGATAATACAAGATTTAAGTTGCTTCTCACTGTTTTATAAGTATTATCCGCCTGTAATACCTGCCTGCTTTGTTTTATTGATATATTTATCTCATCCTTTTCAGGCTGGGATATTTTTGCTATATGTGAACCCGTAAGCGCTGTATTTAATTCATTGGTTAATGCACAGATGGTTGTTCCGTCGAATGCCATGATAAAACCTCCACAAAAATAAGTTAAAACTAATAAAATCTAATAATATCTTTAAACCTTATCATAGAAAAATAAACTTTTCAAGATAATATTTTTGTGGTAAAATA
>JAILOA010000109.1 GCA_024691065.1 Lachnospiraceae bacterium
TCCGGCAAAAATGTATAGTTCTCCTGGTTCAGCAAAAATGGTACGATTTTCATACAGTCATCGATTACAAATTCAAATTGATGAAATCTCGGAAACAGGTTCCTGATATACTCTCCGACATCCTGCAAGGCGAAATTACACATCAAATATTTTTCTCCGATTAGCTCCTGTTGCTTAATTCCTTTTTTATATTTTTTATTATTAATGTCTGTCACCAGGACAAGCCGGTCCTGCTTAAATTCCTCGCATGCGTAGGCCGCCTTATTTAATGGCAAATACGTGAACACTACATCCAGAAGGTCTCCCTGAAGCTGCTCCAGCAGGTGATTTGACTGACCAATCGTGATCCTCAGTGAATCGGTCGGATAAAGTTTCCTGTATTTCAAAATGTTATTAGCCAGGTGCCCTTCATATATAGAATCGGCACTGCCTATTCGAATGTATTTTTCGAAACGATGCACAGACGCAATATTTGCCAGCGAAGTCTCAGTAAGCTCCAGTACCTGCTCCGCATAAATCTTAAACTGCTCGCCCTCCAAAGTTAGCTTTACGCTCCTGTTATTTCTTTCAAACAATTCAACCTTAAGTTCTTTTTCAAGTTCCTTAATTCGTTTGGTAATTGTTGACTGAGCCACAAATAACTGATTCGCAGCCTTTGTGTAATTTTCAGTTGATGCAAGCACCAAAAATGTACGCAAACCCTCTATATCCATTGATATACCTTCTTTCTTTATTGTTCAAACCACCTACAGTGCGTAAAGAATTAAACCTTCAAATCTACCACAGTGTGCAAAGTATTTCACCCTGTGCCCACAGACTATATACCGGCAAAATTATACTTATGCCTTAAGGATTTCATTCGGACATCCGAATAATCAACTATTTCATCAATTTCCAATCTCCCAAGAACAATCCCGGGATCACGGTTAATCTCATTAGCAAATTTCTTTATGGACGCCACATTAAAATTTTGTTCCTTAACAAATGAATAATATAACTCATCCGGTATTAATTTATTTTCGGCAAATTTATTAGCAGATTCTTCCACTTTACCTGAATTATTATCAAAAGAAATACCAAAGTCACCATAAATAATGTGACCTATTTCGTTAAATAATGCAAACCAAAATGTATCAGTGCATAGTTTTTGGTCATTTACCATAAGCATAATATTATTTCCGATTTTTTTAGTCGCACCTGTTGTGCGTGACCCGGAAATATTAGATAAAATAATAAAAATCACACCAGCCTCTAAAAATGCTTTTGAGATTTTGGAATATAAATCATCATAATTTCGGGTGAGTGTTAATGCATATTCTATGGAAGCTTCAAATTTCTTTTTATTAAATCTTGGTGCTTCCACCTTCAATGCTTCGTTCATTGCTATTTGCACCATTGTATTAGCTTTAATGGTACTTGCTTCATTTATATCATCCTTTTCACCCCTGAAGCTTGCCGTCATATCTCTTTTTTTTAATACACTTAGAGTTGATACATTCAGGTAAGCACGCAACCTGCATATCTGCTCATCCACTTGACGAGGCAATGCCGGAAAATCGTAATTAATCCTAAAATATTTATAGTCAAGTTTTTTAAATACTTGTCTTTCTTCTTCCAATTCTTTATCAGACTTAAATTCCGCAATCAAACAATCATAAGAATTTTGCAGATTAAGCCAATATTTCACACTGGTCCCAAGCAATCTTGAAAGCTTCATAGCTATATCGATTGAGAGGCTCTGCTCACCCCTTATTAGAAGGCTAAGATTTTTAGGAGTGGTATCAAGTCTTTTAGCAAAATCCTCCTGAGTCAAACCACTTTCATCTATGATTTCCTTAATATAATAGCCTGGGTGAAATGCAACCTTATCCTTATATTCTATATAATTACTCATAATGTTTGCTCACCTCCATAATTTCAACAATTCTGACACTATCAGCAATTTCATCAATATTATAAGAAACATATTTTCTTTGCAGATTTAATGTTTTCACATTGAGTTTTTAGTTTTTCAGATGAATATAACACTTCCAATTCATCACCTCTTGCATTTCTCAAATTACCTATCAGGTAATTTAATTCTACATTATTTTGAAAATAATGTCAACCCTACCACCTATTTTTTAATATTTCTACAATTATTTTAAGCTTCCAAACATTCCATTTTGATTGTAATTTTATCTTCCGACAACAAATTATAAATAGTAATAATATCTTCCTATAACAAAACACAAATCATAATAGTATATTCCGCCGTGAATCATTTATTCCAATTTCGAATTATTATTATCTAAATTATTCATTTTACACATAATACCATCTGTGCTACTATTTGTCCATACTAATGCAAAAAAAATGTAACCTATGCGTTTTATTTTTGCATTTTGTTTAATAAAAAACCACAGGAGGTCTAAATCATGAATGATATTATTCTTAGCAACAAAACCTTTAAATTGGAGCAGGATCCTTACATTTATCATCTGCAGGATGTCGAGAAACCGGAGCTTTTCCGCGAAATGTTTCCATATACTGAAACTCCGAAAATTGCATTTAACTACCGCAAGGTTCCTGAAAATATGCCTGAAGACATTTTCATTACTGACACCTCCTTCAGAGACGGGCAGCAGTCGCGTGCCCCATATACTACCGAACAAATGGTTCACATCTACGAATTGCTACACAAACTCGGCGGTCCGAATGGAATGATTCGCCAGACTGAGTTTTTCGTTTACTCCGAGAAGGACAGGAAGGCTCTTGAAAAATGTATGGAGCTTGGTTATGAGTTTCCTGAGATAACCACCTGGATCCGTGCTTCCAAAAAGGACTTTGAGCTTGTAAAGTCAATCGGAGTTAAGGAAACCGGTATATTGGTAAGCTGCTCCGATTATCACATTTTCCACAAAATGGGACTTACCAGGAAAGAGGCTCTGATTAAATATCTCGGAATCGTTTCCGATTGTATCGAGGCCGGCCTTCGTCCACGTTGTCACTTTGAGGATATTACACGTGCTGATTTCTATGGCTTTGTCGTGCCTTTCGCGAATGAGCTCATGAAGATGTCCAAGGACAGCAAGGTTCCTATTAAGATTCGTGCCTGCGACACAATGGGCTACGGCATCCCTTATCCGGGTGCTGCCCTTCCGCGAAGCGTTTCCGGAATCATCTACGGTCTGCAGCATTATTCCGATGTGCCTTCCGAAATGATTGAGTGGCATGGTCACAACGATTTCTATAAAGGAGTTGTAAATGCAACGACCGCCTGGATGTACGGTGCCAGCGCTGTTAACTGCTCGCTTCTGGGAATCGGCGAAAGAACCGGAAATGTACCGCTCGAGGCGATGGTATTTGAATATGCTTCACTCAGGGGACATTTGAATGGAATGGATACCAGAGTGATAACCGAAATTGCCGAGTACATTCAGAAAGAAACGCATTATAATATTCCACCAATGACTCCATTTGTCGGCGCTAATTTCAACCTGACAAGAGCCGGAATTCATGCGGATGGAATGATGAAGAATCCTGAAATTTATAATATATTTGATACGACTGCAATTCTCGGACGCCCACCTAAGGTTTCAATCAATTCCACAAGCGGCATCGCCGGAATCGCCTTCTGGGTAAATGAGCACAGGGCCGCAATGGGCGAGAACGAGCTTGAGAAAACCGATCCGATTGTGCAATACATTTACAAATGGGTAAGTGATGAATATAAAAACGGAAGAATCACAATTATCAGTGATGAAGAATTGCTTTTGAAATATAGGGAAGCAACCGGGGAGTAATCATCTTGAAATTATA
>JAILOA010000150.1 GCA_024691065.1 Lachnospiraceae bacterium
TAAATATTATATTCACTCTTCATCCTCCGATTCATCGTAGATCTGAACATCCATAAGTTCACCCTCTACCAAATCAACATACATTTTACCATCCAAATGATCTGTCTCATGCTGAAGTGCACGTGCAAGGAGTTCTTCACCCTCTATCACCTGCTCTTTCATATCTCTGTCCAAATATTTTACCTTACAATAATTAGCTCTTTTTACCTGACCATGCTTTCCCGGTACGCTAAGACATCCCTCATCTCCAACCTGCTCTCCGCTCATTTCTATAATTTCAGGATTAATAAGCACTACCGGTGAATCCTGCTCAAGCGATACATCGATAACAACTATTCTTCTCAGTACACCAACCTGAACCGCAGCAAGTCCGACGCCTCCTGTTGCATACATAGTATCAAGCATATCATCAATAAGTGTTTGCAGTCTTGGCTTTAATTCCGTAACCGGACGGGACTTCTTTGTAAGTATTTCATCACCAATTGTTCTAATTTCTCTAAGTGCCATAATAACCTCTTTCTTTCTAAAATGTTTATTTTATTAATTTCTACGTCACCTTAGACTGTAATATCACATTTTTAAATGTAACATCCTCATTCTTCATTTTATTAATTAATTTTATCATATCGATAAGCGATTCCTGATCAGGGGATTTTATATAAATCTTATATCGATAAACATTATCAATCTTATATATATCGTCCTCGACCGGACCGAGAATGGTAAAATCATCGCCGTAAACCTTTAGTCTGCGGGCTGCTTTATTACAAAAAGAGAGTAATTCATCCTCCTTTGTACATAAACAAAGCACTTCAAGTATATGCGAAACAGGCGGATAATGCAAGCTTTTACGACGATTTATTTCTTCCCTGTACATCATCTCATAGTCGCTTTTAACAGCCGCAACTATTGCATAATTCTCGGGATTATAGGTTTGAATCACCACATCTCCCGGGATATCGGCACGTCCCGCTCTGCCCGATGCCTGCACAAGAAGCTCAAATGTTCTCTCATAAGCTTCATAGCTGTTCACATTTAATGACATATCAGCCGCAAGTATTCCTACAAGCGTAACCTTCGGAAAATCATGCCCCTTAACAATCATCTGTGTTCCTATGAGTATATCCGCTTCCTCATTGGCAAAGGCCCTGAGTATCTCATCATGACCACCCTTATTTTGGGTAGTATCACGGTCCATTCTAAGCACCCTTGCCTCCGGAAATGTATCATGCACCATCTTTTCCACCTTTTGGGTACCCGTCCCGAATGTTCCTATATATTTTGAACCGCATACAGGACAAACGGAAGGATAAGGCTCCTCATAGCCGCAGTAATGACATTTTAAAAAGCTAAGTTTTCCGTTTTGAACATGTGCCTTCATGGCTACCGAGCAATTTTTACATTGAATAACCTCACCGCACTCCCTGCAGGATACTGAGCCCGAAAATCCACGACGATTTATGAAAAGCATTATCTGCTCTTTCTTTTGAAGCCTGTCCTTTATAAGCTCATAAAGCTTAGCTCCAAAAATTGAACGGTTATGCCTTCTTAACTCTTCCCTTAAGTCGGTAACATAAATATTTGGCAGGGTTGCATGCTCAACCGCCCTCTTGGTAAGCTTGTAAAGCTTGTATTCACCGATTTGCGCCTTGTAGAAACTCTCCACCGACGGGGTGGCTGAACCTAATAAAAGCACTGCATTTTCTTCCTTTGCCATATGACAGGCCACGTTTCTCGCGTGATACTTAGGCGGATATTCGTTCTGATAGGTATTCTCATGCTCCTCATCTATTATGATAATTCCAAGATTATTAAAAGGCGTAAACAATGCAGACCTCGGTCCGATCATTACATCTATCTCGCCCTCCTTAACCCTCTTGAACTGATCGAAGCGCTCTCCCGAGGAAAGCTTACTGTGAAGGCAGGAACACCTGTCTCCAAAGGCTTCGTAAAATCTTTTGAGCGTCTGATATGTCAATGAAATCTCGGGAATAAGAACTATCGCCTGCTTCCCGGCCTTAACAATATTTTTAATGATTTCTATATATACAACAGTTTTACCGCTACCGGTTATTCCATGAAGAAGTATAGGTTTATTTTCTATTTTTTCTGTTTGCCCGTCAGGATTTAGTTTCTCCTCTTCTTTTAATTTCATACCATCCCCCAGGCTAAACAGTTTCTCAGCATAACCGGATATCTCATCCACCAGAAGCTCCTGCTCGGAGTTTAGATTTATTTCCTCCTTCGGTGCATTTTCCAATGCAGTAAGATCCCCCAGAATTCCTTCATAAGGATTTCTGTTCACAGTCCTTTTCTGCAGGGTTATAATCCCCTTTTTCTCAAGGGACTTAATTGTCTGCGAAGGATTTTTATTAATCGACTTTATTTCCTCATAAGAAACTTTTAATGTTCCGGACTGAATCTTTTTCTCAAATAATTGAAGGAATTTAATCTGCTCACTGTAACCACGCTTCTTAGCAATTACCAGGTTATTTAAAATACTTTCCTCATCGCCGGTTATAATAACCTCCTTAACCTCAATTGCCTTAACTTCAGTCTTTACAGGAAGTACCACCTTGATGGCATCATTTAGATTAGAGCCTGTTGTATCCCTTATCCACGAAGCAAGCCGCAACAGTCTTTCTTCAAAATTAACCTGACCCTCAACTATTTTAATGATTTTTTTCATCTTCGTAACGTCAAAAGAAGGGGTATCGGAAATATCCGTAACATACCCCTCAATTTCTCTATTACCTTTGCCAAATGGAATGATAACCTTCATTCCAAC
>JAILOA010000153.1 GCA_024691065.1 Lachnospiraceae bacterium
TTAAATTATACATAAATTGTAGAAAAATACAAGTTTTTTTTGGTAAAAATACACAAATATTATTAAAATTTATTTAATTTTAATCCTTCCCTTTCTACAAACTATAATTTATAATTTTTTCTTGCATTTATGCCCTGTCTATGGTACAATAGCAAACGAATTTTGGGTGTTTTTTCCTTAATTTTTATTGGGCCGTCGCCAAGCGGTAAGGCACAGGACTTTGACTCCTGCATTCGTGGGTTCAAATCCCGCCGGCCCAGTTTATATGAGATTGCAAAATGCTTTTGTAATAGGTGAATTACATTATATTTGCTGTCTTTTTATTTCGCAGTTTTTCTGCGATGTTCTGACTTCGCAATTATTTGCGAAGTTTTTTTATTATTTGATTATTTCTTAATTAAGACTTCATTGAATCACCCTGATTTAATAATTTCAGGGAGGTTGCAATTTGAGATTTCTCTTTGATTTTGAAAGGATTTACTATGGACTATAATTCAGGGATGGCTCTTCATAAGAAGAATACCGTTGCGCGGTTCAGTGAGCTTATGAAAAGAGCCGATTCATCTCTACAATATGCATTTTCCGAATTTCACAATATCTCGGACAAGGCTTTTTTAAAGGATGCGGGTGCTTCTGCCAACACTTCCTACTCGGGTGGCTATGACCTTGCCGAGCGTGTGGTCTTTTGTTTTGGAAATGAAGCTCAGATCGGATATCCGCCTTACTACCCCATCGATATTGTTAAGATTACTCCGGCGAGCAATAAATTCGGCACTCTGGAGCATCGCGACATTCTGGGAACAATTATGGGTCTCGGGCTAACCCGCGACAGAGTCGGTGATATCAAGATTGATAAGGATGCAAATGTCGCTTATTTCTTCGCATTGGACACAATTTCCGATTATATAATCGATAACATTTCCCAAATCAGGAAAATGTCTGTTACGCTTGAAAAGGTTGACAGTATTCCGGATGAGCTTTTAAATGCATACGAAGAGGTTACGGTTCAGGTTTCCTCGGAACGTATTGACTGCTTTGTTTCCGGCATTACAGGGAGGTCTCGCTCGCAGGCTTCTGTTCTGATAGCAGAGAAAAATGTTCTCTTAAATGGGATTACGGTTACCAAAAATACTGCTGCCGTGACGCCCGGCTCTGTTATCGTAATAAGAAAATTCGGAAAATACATTTATGACAGGTGCACCGGCACTACAAGAAGTAATAATTTACACGTTGTACTGAAGAAATATTCGTAACGATACATTTTAATCTGTTTTGAGACAAGTCATGATTTGCGGCTTAACCACTGTTATGAGAAAACTGCGGTCAGGATGGACTTTTACTCAAGTCTGTTTTTGCAATTTAACTACCGTTATACGAAACCTGCGGTCAGGATGGACTTTTACTCAAGTCCCACACTGTAGCATTATGTCTGAATTTTATGATATGAGAAAGGAATCAATATGGCTTTACCTATTATTCTTTGGTCTGTCGGAATCTTTTCCTCGACCTACTTCATTTTTTATGCGTCTGTTATTGGTCTCAGAAATGTATTTGCCTACTTTTTCCTGATATTCGGTATTCTTTCCATCGTACTCGGAATCGTAGCATTTTATATGCATACCAATAACATTTATCTTCCGAAAACTTTAAAATATATACTTATATTCCTGCTTTGCATTTCATTTGTAACCTTTGATATTGCCGAGTATATGATTATTTCAAACAGTGTTAAGAAACCTGAGGCAAATGCCGATTATTGTATAATTCTCGGTGCAAGTGTACGCGGAACTGTGGTTTCCCACAATTTGATGACCAGACTTGATAAGGGCATCGACTATCTTAATAATAATCCCGACACCAAGGCGATAGTTACCGGCGGCCAGGGCTACGGCGAAGACATAACTGAGGCCAAGGCTATGACTGATTATATGCTTTCAAAGGGAATCAGCCCCGACAGGATAATTGCCGAGGATCAGGCGACGGACACCTACGAAAACTTCAAGTACTCCGTTGAGAAGATGAAGGAAGATGGTGTTGAAGCAGAAGACGCCAATGTGGTTGTTATTACTAATGATTTTCATACATTCAGGGCAAAGCGTCTTGCCATGAAATATAACTTTAAAAATGTAAGCACCGCCGGTTCTTATACACATTGGCATACAATTCCGCTTAATTATATCCGCGAAGGATTTGCGGTTATATATTATGCACTCCGGGGCAGGCTTTAAATATTATGCACTCCGGGGCAGACCTTAAGTATTATGCAATCCGGGGTGTGGTTTTGTTTTAGGATACCTAAGCGGGAATCCTCGGTAATTCAATTGCCGAGTAGTTCACTAATTCACCCGCAAGAAGTTTTAAAACTTCCATTTTTCACTGCTCCCGTGAGTAGCCTGTAAAATCTGATTATAAAAACAAATAAACCTGAGTTGAACCAAATATTCAACCCAGGTTTTATTTTTATAGTGACTTAAATTTTAATTACTACATATTCTTCCGGATAAATCATATTCTTCCGGATAAATCATATTTTTCCGGATAAATCATATTTTCCCGGATAAATCATATTCTTCCGGATAAATCATATTTTTCCGGATAAATCATATTCTTCCGGATAAATCATATTCTTCCGGATAAATCATATTCTTCCGGATAAATCAAACTCCGGAAAAGTATATAATATAAGCCTTCGGGAGTGACAACCGGAATATTTAAATATTTCTAATCCCCGGTAGATCTAGCAAATTTCAGCCCCGGCCGGCATACTCTTCTCAGGTACCATAAGCGAAAGGTTACCGTCGGCATCCTCTGCGCAAAGAATCATTCCTTCCGAAAGGATTCCGGCAAGCTTGGCAGGCTTAAGATTTACAACAACCATTACCTTCTTACCAACCATCTCCTCAGGCGAATAATACTTTCTGATTCCTGATACAATCTGCTTTACTTCGCTTCCAATCTTCACCTGTGAGCAAAGAAGCTTCTTTGACTTCTCAACTGCCTTACATTCAAGGATTTCACCTACCTGGAACTGGCACTTGAAGAAATCATCTATTGTAATCTCTTCCTTCTTAGGAATATCAATAACCTTTTCATCGGCCTTTGCTTCCTCTGAATTGTCCTCTTCTGTTTCAGGCACAGGCGGATACTTCTCTTCTACCTTAGCCTTCACATCCTCAAAATCAAGTCTTGCAAAGAGAATCTCAGGCTTTTCGGTTACGCGGTTGCCTTCAGGATAGAGACCGAATTTATCCATATCCTCAAAACTTCTCTCTGTTGAATTTAACTGAGCAAAAATCTTATCTGCTGTTTCAGGCATAAAGCTCTTTAAGAGCGATGCTCCGATTGTTATGCCTTCGATAAGATTGTAAAGAACTGTTGAAAGTCTGTCTTTCTTGCTCTCATCCTTACCGAGCACCCAAGGCTCAGTCTCGTCGATATATTTATTACAACGCTTGAAAAGGTTGAAAATCTCGGTCATTGCATCTGCCACACGGAGTTTATCCATCTTTTCAACTACCTTTGCAGGTGTGCCAAGCACGAACTCCTTAAGTGATGCATCTACATCCTCAGCTACGCCCTTATCAACTGCCACGCCGTCCAAATACTTGTTGGTCATTGAAATCACGCGGTTTACAAGATTTCCAAGTGTATTTGCAAGGTCTGAATTTGTACGCTCACATACCAAATCCCATGAGATTATACCGTCATTCTCAAATGGCATCTCATGGAGCACGAAATAACGTACGGCATCCACGCCAAATATATCAACCAGATCATCGGCATAGATTACATTTCCCTTGGATTTACTCATCTTGCCGTCATTCTGAAGAAGCCATGGATGACCAAATACCTGCTTTGGAAGCGGAAGTCCGAGTGCCATAAGCATAATCGGCCAGTAAATAGTATGGAATCGAAGGATATCCTTGCCAATCAAATGTAAATCAGCCGGCCAGAATTTCTCGTAAAGGTCTGTTCCGTCTGCAGACAATGTATTGTTACCATCCAAATCAAAACCAAGTCCGGTTACGTAGTTTGAAAGCGCATCCATCCAAACATAGACAACATGTCTGTCATCAAAATCTACCGGAATGCCCCATTTAAATGAGGTTCTGGATACGCAGAGATCCTGAAGGCCCGGCTTTAGGAAGTTATTTATCATCTCGTGCTTACGTGACTCAGGCTGAATAAAATCAGGGTGTGTCTCGATATGCTCTATAAGTCTGTCTGCATATTTACTGAGTTTAAGGAAATATGCCTCCTCTTTCATCGGAGAAACAGGACGTCCGCAGTCAGGGCACTTGCCGTCAACGAGCTGCGACTCTGTAAAGAATGACTCGCAAGGTGTGCAATACATTCCTTCGTAAAAGCCCTTATAAATATCTCCCTGATCATAAAGTTTCTTGAAAAACTTCTGTATCTGTCTCTCATGATAATCATCGGTTGTTCTGATAAATTTATCGTATGAGGTATTCATCAAATCCCATATTCTCTTGATTTCGGTCGATACATTGTCCACGAATTCCTTCGGGGTAATGCCCGCCTCGTTTGCCTTTAATTCGATTTTCTGTCCATGCTCATCGGTTCCTGTCTGGAAACGAACATCAAAACCCTGGAATCGCTTGAAACGCGCGATAGCATCGGCAAGTACTATTTCATAAGTATTTCCGATATGTGGCTTTCCTGATGTGTAGGCTATAGCAGTGGTTAAATAATATTTCTTCTTCTCACTCACTTTTATTACCTTCTTTCTGATGTATTTTATAATAAGCAAATGTTTAGTATGTTTTTGGGCAATTGACTTCTGTTGCATACTTAGATTTGTTTTATTCAAGTGTAATACCTTATTTACATTTGCTTGCAGGAAATGTTTTACGGTATTTTATTCTATCAAATGATTCGATATCACTTGTTTATTTTTGGTATTTAAGGAGTATAGCACATTTAAATATTTAATGCAAATGTTCTACACTTCCGGCTTTTACTTCCTGCTATACGAATATCATTTATTTTACGAATTGTTTTATGTTCCCGGCTATTCGAATATCATTTATTTTACGAATTGTTTTATGTTCCCCGCTATTCGAATATCATTCCGTTTCTTAGAGATATGTTGTACTTATACAATGGTTCTCCGAAATCCTTTGGTTTCACTATCTCCATCTCGATTTCGGTATAATTAACTTCATTTACGAGAGAGGCATTTACCTTTGGAAATACACGGCCTATTTCCTTAAACAGGCTTTTTAAATTCCACAATATCTTTTTCAGGTCAGACTCACCTTTAAGTGAAATCTCTGCGCTGAAATCAGGGAATTTAAGCTGTTCCAGCCAATACATGGTTTTCTTCATGCTACTGCGATATGTATAAAGATAATTTCCGAATGTATGCTTTTCTACTTCGCTCAATTTGGAAGTATCAAATGTAAGCCTCCCCAGAGGTAAATAATCCCTTAAAATTGATGTCTCGACTTTTTTATTTTGAAGAGTTATCTTATATTCTCCCACGCGGTAATTCTCGTCATTATATAGCCATTTCTCGTCGCCGTAAGGGGCCGTAAATTCGGCCTGAGCACGTGGAACAACCTTGGATAATTCTTTAAAATACTCAATAACATATTCTCGCAAACATGCCTCAACATCGTAATTGTCACATTTAAATCCGGTCTGAAACATCGGTGATTTCGTATTTCGAACCCACAATAGAGGTTCATTTATGTTTTCAGTGTAATTCTCAACAAACTCATTAAGTCGTGTCTTTTCAACATTATTTAATTTTTCAACATTATACTTAACAGTAATCATATTCCCCCCTATTATTGTATCCCTTTCAAGCTCATTCCCGCCGGTCGGCCTATTTAATCTAAGCCAGGCTCGTTCCTGCCGCTCGGCCTATTTAATCTAAGCCAGGCTCATTCCTGCCGGTCGGCCTATTTAATCTAAGTCAGGCTCGTTCCTGCCGCTCGGCCTATTTAATCTAAGCCAGGCTCGTTCCTGCCGATCTGCCTATTTCATTTCCGCCGGTTAACTTCACCCAAACCTACAATTTCGTGAGCTTATGTTTTATAACTATCTGCGACCCAACCGCCTCGATATACTCCTTATGAATGTGTAATTCATAGTATTTGTCGCCGGTTGCCTTGTTCTCCTGCAAGGTCTTCTTCGTAAGGATGTTTGAAAGATGCGAGAACTTAATCATCGTGAGATATCCGCCATAATGCCTGATTATCAGAAGCGCAGTCTCGTGATCCATAAGCTTCTCATACTCTTTTTCGGAAATCTGAAGGGTATAATACTCATTATTTGCAAACATTGAAATAGGCGAAAATATGCAATAATCGCGGCTCGCCTCATACATAAAGTCAACACCGTCCACCTTTTCAAATTTGCATAAAAGTTCCCTCTCCGACAAATCTATAACATCCTTGATTTGAATTATTCCTTCCATCATTCTACCTCTTTTTATGTAGATGTGTGAATTAAAATCAATCCATTTATATCTATTCTGTCCCCTCTGCTCTGCCTTTGATATACCTGATTCGAGTCTATTAGGCTTCCGATATATCAATCCGGATAATCCGGCGATTCACCTGATTTACTCTATCAGGCTTCCGATATATCAATCCGGATAATCCGGCGATTCACCTAATTTAGTCTGTCAGGCTTCCGATATATCAATCCGGATAATCCGGCGATATATATTATTATTTATCATTCTCAATATCATCGTCCGCAAGTGCATTCTTCGCATGTACACGAACAGTTGCATTGAAGCAGTCAAATTTATTGTCAACCTTTTCAGGTATACTCTTCTGAGTAAGCATACTGACGATTGGAACAATTATAAGTGAAGCAAGCATTGTGAATACACCTGAGTAAAGTGAGTTCCTGAATATAAATGTAAGCACCGGTCCGCTCACGCTAAGCACTCCCAATGAAACAAGGAGCTGGATAATCATCACGCCTGTACCGAATACGAAGCTTACACCAACAGAAGCCCTGCTGGCCTTTTTCCAGTATAATCCGTAAAGGAACGGCGCAAGGAATGCACCCGAAAGTGCTCCCCATGAAATACCCATGAGCTGTGCTATAAATGTAACTCTCGACTTAGCCTGTACAATCGCGATAACTGCTGAAAGTGCGATAAATACAGCGACAAATATACGCATGTAAAGCATTTTCTTCTTCTCGTCCATTTCACCCTTCTTCATCTTTCCGATAAAGTCAAGTGTGAGGGTTGAGCTACTTGTAAGCACGAGTGAAGAAAGTGTTGACATTGATGCTGACAATACAAGAATCAAAACGACTGCAATAAGTACATCCGAAAGGCCTGAAAGCATTGATGGAACAACGCTGTCGAAACCATTTGCATCAACTGCTTCCTGAGTTGTAAAGAGTCTTCCGAATCCTCCGAGGAAGTAGCAGCCTCCGGCAACTATAATTGCGAAGAATGTTGAGATAAATGTACCTTTCTTGATTGAGCCTTCGTTTTTGATCGCATAGAACTTACCTACCATCTGCGGAAGTCCCCATGTACCAAGGGATGTAAGAAGTACTACGACGATAAGATACATCGGATCAGGTCCGAAGAATGATACGTACGCACCTTCCATTACATCTGAATCAATTTCAGACATTGCCTTGAGCGAGCCCATGAAACCGCCATTCTTTGAAAGAACTGCCATAATTACGGCTACGATTCCTATGAGCATTACAAGTCCCTGAATGAAGTCATTTACGGCTGTTGCCATATAACCACCGATGATTACGTAAATAGCGGTAAGCACTGCCATTACGATAACGCAGACTGCATAGTCTACATTGAACGCCATCCTGAAAAGTCTTGAAAGACCGTTGAAGAGTGACGCTGTATACGGAATAAGGAAAATAAAGGTTATAAATGAAGCTGCAACCCTTAACTTATTTGAATCATATCTTTGTCCAAAGAACTCAGGCATAGTCTTTGAATTTAAATGTTGCGTCATAATTCTGGTTCTTCTGCCGAGGATAACCCAGGCGAGAAGTGAACCGATGAATGCATTTCCGAGACCTATCCAGGTTGAAGCTACACCGAAGCTCCATCCAAACTGACCTGCATAACCTACAAAGATTACGGCTGAGAAGTAAGAAGTACCATATGCAAATGCTGTTAACCATGGTCCTACCGATCTTCCACCGAGAACAAAACCGTTTACGTCGGTGCTGTTCTTCCTGCAACTAATTCCTACTGCAATAAATACTGCGAAAAAAATTACTAATAATGCAATTTTGATAACCATTTCCTTTTTCCTTCCTAAATATATCCCTGATTGGATATCCTGTTAATTTTAATTTTTTTAATTATGCCTTTCCCCTGATGCTCTTGATAATCGTGCCTTTTAAGCCCGGGATTTCCGGGTATCAAGCTCCCTAAAAAACCTGACGTGTTCCTCATGCTTTTCAGGTATCATATTCCTGAAAACCTACTTTTTTCCTTGTGTTTCCCGAGTTACCTCGTAATTGTCTCCTCTTCCGAAACTATCTCTCCGCCACCGTTTTCCGTGGTAGTGGTTTGATTATTCTGTCCTGCATTTTCTGTCGTTCCGGTGTTTCCTCCATTTCCGGTATTATTCGTGCCGGAATTGGTTTGTCCTGTGTTATCGGTAGTACCGGTCTGCCCGTTTGTGCCTGTTGTACCGTTTTGTCCGGTTGTGTCGGTAGTACCTGTACCGGTCTGCCCCGTTGTGTCCGTTGTGCCGGTCTGCCCCGTTGTGTCCGTTGTTGTCGTTGGAGTTGTAGTTTCAGTACTCTCCGCATCCTCTTCAGTCTCGGTTGTCTCACTGGTAGCAGTAGGCGCTGCAGTATACTGTGAATAAGTAGTTACGGTTTCACCGCTCTCATCCTTATAAGCCTTAAATTCTTTCTTTGGCTTATCTTTATTGGCTTTAACCATGAAATCGTACCATATGCTAAGTGGATAGCTACCGCCTGTAAGTCCGCTTAAAGTCTGAGGCTGATCATAACCAACCCATACCGCGGTACTATAGTAAGGTGTATATCCACAGAACCACCCATCTTTATAATCGCTTGTTGTACCGGTTTTTCCGGCCGAATCCATATTTGGAATGGCATGTCCCGCTGCAGTACCCTGAACCAGTACTCCCTTTAGGATATCTGTCATCATGAGCGCTGCATTTTCCTTATATACCTTTTTCTGCTTAGTAAGCGTCTTGCCCGGAACGACTACATTTCCTTCTGCATCCGTAATCTTCTCGATACAGGTTGGATCCGTGAATTTACCGCCATTGGCAAGAGTTGCATAAGCGGATGCCATCTCGGTCGTGGTCACACCATTTGTAAGACCTCCGAGAGATGCTGCCGGTATAAAGTCATCATCAACTATGTGTGCAAAGTTCATATTGAGCACATATGAAAGACCGACTTTAGGAGTAAGCTCCTCAAATACCTTCCATGCAATTACATTCTTGGATTGCTCAACTGCACTTCTCAAAGGAATCTTGCCCTGATAAATTCCGCTTGAGTTACGAGGACCGCCCTCAAAATATGTATCATCAACGATAGTATCAGGCGTATAATCTCTTTCTAACGCCGGTGTATAAACCGCAATCGGCTTAAAGGATGAACCCGGCTGTCTCGGGCTTTGGAATGCTCTGTTCAATGTATAGCCCTCGAGACTCTTCTGCGAACGTCCGCCGACTATGGCAACTACCTTGCCTGTCTCATTATCTATACAGGTTGCCGCTCCCTGGAAGGTATAAATCTTATTTTTCTTCTCAGTGAAGGATTTAAGCTGTGAATCCACAGAATCCTGAAGCTCCTTCTGAATACTCTTATCGATAGATGTGTAAATCCTGTAGCCCTGAGTATACAGAGCCTGATGACAGGTGTCATACATCTCATTGAAGCTTTCCTCGTAAGCCTTACGATCAGCAGTGCTGTCAAAGCTGTATTGGAATTCAAATCCTTTTGCCTTCATGAGCGCCTTTGTAGCACAGTAAATCGAATAAGTTGTTTCATAATTTCTGGTCTTAAGCTCGGACGGAATATTTAATTCAACATTTTCCTTCAGGGCCGCATCATAATCATTCTGAGATATATCGCCCTGATCGAGCATTTCGTCAAGCATAAGCTTCTGACGAACCTTAGTATTATCATAATTAGTAATCGGATCATACTTTGTAGGACCGTTCGGAATAGCACATAAAAATGCTGTCTCCGCCAGTGTAAGCTTATCTGCGGATTTTGAGAAATACCCTTGCGCCGCACTCTCGATTCCATAATAACCGTTTGCAAAATAAACGTTATTAATATAGAATTCCAGAATCTGCTCCTTGGTATATTTCTTCTCCATCTCGGTCGAAACAAATATTTCTTTTATCTTTCTTTCAAGCGTCTGCTCACTGCTTAAGAATGTAAGCTTTGCAAGCTGCTGTGTAATGGTACTACCACCACGGCTTATACCCTTCTTAAGAATCTTGCTCCTGACAAGCTGAACAGTCGCACTTCCTATCGCCTTTATGTCATAACCCTTATGTTTAAAGAATCCCTGATCCTCGACATCTACAAAGGCATTCACAACATTTGTAGGAATATTATCATACTCCAGATAATATGTATCCTTATCACCCTTAAGCTCGGCTATAGGATTACCTTTACTGTTGTATATTATGGACGTTAAAGAGCTTTTAAATGTTTCTTCCGAGGACGCTGCCACGGTTTCCGCGGCCTCTTTACGCCATTTCATAATGGTCTTTCCGTATTTCAGATAAAATACCACCAATGTAATCATTATCGCAAAAAGTATCAGAAAGAATATTATCCTTAATACGAAAAATACCTTCTTTTTCTTGCTCTTTGGTTTTTTGGCAATCCTGTTATTTCTGCCACCCTTTGCGGTAGTATCAACTATATTATCACCCTGATTTTTACCTTTGCCCTTCTTAGTAGCACTAGCTTTGGCATTTTTTTTAGCCTTGTCGGAAACATTTTTTCCGTTACCGGCCTTCAAAGCTTTAGAATCGGGTGAATTTGTCCTTCCCGAACCGGATGAACTGCTCCTGTCGGTTTTTCTTCCGGAGGAATTCCCTCCGGTACTTCTTCTCGGATTACTTCTCCCGGAACTTCTGCCGGATGCTTGACTTCTTCTGGCAGTTCTTCCGTCAGGATTCATATCCTTGGTATCCGATACATTTTTCTTGCTAAAATCCTTCGTATCTCCGCTTGCATCCTCAGAACCGGTTCCATAACTGTCCAAACTCACGCCGTAATCATTAGTGGCATCACCGTAATTACCGGTTTGGTTGCCGTAATTCGTGCTTCTTGCGCTGTAATTGCCGGTTCTGCCGGCATTGTTACCTGTTCTTGAGCCGTAATACCGGGAATCGCTTCCGTAAGCCCCTGAAGCCCCTGCACTGTTATAGGGACGTGCATCGGAAGAATTACCCGAATAACCGTTGGCATTGTTATAGCCTGTTCTTCTGTTATTGCTTCTATTTCCTACAGAACTTTGGCTTCTTCCCCGGGCTGTACCTGCGTAATTTCTTCCATCTCCGGCACCTCCCGAACTGCCTATATCATCAGCATTTGAATAGTTTCCGTATGTCTTTTTCAGGTTTCTTTCAATTTCGTCAGCCATCTCATCTTCATAGCTGCGATTAATATCCATATTATCTAAATCGATTCTTCTATCTGACATAAATGCTCTCCGAATGGTGTGTATAAACTATTTTTATAGTTTATTTCAACCTACAAATATCGCTTATGTTCATCAATAATAATTAATCCATTTTTTGATACATTTTTATGTAAATGTATTCAATTTGTAATTATCCTACTTACTGTCTTTTTTCTTGCCTGTTGCAATATCTGCACTGAGGCTCTTTGCCTTTGCAGATACCTTTTCACGGAATGAAATCTTTCTGCCTTTTGCTTCAAGACTTGAGTGAATTCCCTTTACTTCCAGGATGTAGATTCCGCTTATGCTTGCACGTACTTCCTTCTTTACCGGAATTAAATCAAAAATCTGCTCCTCACAGATAAGTGACATAATCTGTGGTCCAACCTTTGCCTTTACGATTGGGAGCTTCTGATTCTGAAAACGCTTAGGAACATTTTCCATAACTACAGCCGGCATATTTGCGTCCTTCAGTTTCATTCTCTTCTTGTCAATTACAAGAAGCTTTACGCTCTGTTTTGCTGCCTCTAATTGCTGTCTGCTTTCATCCTGCTGCTTCTGAAGTTTTTTGCCCCAGATTCCGAGTGCTATGATTCCTGCTATAAGCACAACCGCAATGATAATTGATACTATTGCAAATTTGCTTATCATCGCTCCTAATAATAATCCACTGTAAAATTCCATTGTTTTTATCCCTTTCGTTTGTTTGATTTATTACTGCTTATCGGTAAGGCTGCTAAGAGGTCCCTTAAATCCAGGATTTTAGCTTAGTCATATCCCGGATTTGTACCTATACCGGTTTATGCTACCCCGTCGCATAGCCCATTCCTGTTGTTTCCTTAGCTGTAACTTACGCTACCCTTGCTTTCTTCTCTGCCTCAAGCTCAGCTAAATTCTCATTAACCTTTGCTTGAATTATGTCATGAACCGTCGCTCCTATGCATTTCTTCTCTTCCTTCGACAATTCATTGACATCAATAGGCTCCATATACTCAAAAATAATATGCTGAGGCTTAACCCACGGTAAATGATCCTCAAATACGGGCGCTGTATTTACAATAGCTACCGGGACAATCGGAGCTTTGGATTTAAGCGCTAATCTGAAAGTTGCCTCATGAAAAGGAAGCATCTCATCTGTCTTGGCTCTCGTGCCCTCCGGTGCTATATAAATCGAATGACCTGTTTTAAGCAGTTCTATTCCTTTGCTTATGGTCTCCATACCCTGTCTCAAATCTCCCCTGTCAAGAAACAGACAATGCATAAATCTCATCCATCTTGAAACCAACGGAATATTCTTAAGTTCCTTCTTTGCTACATACAGCGAAAGCTCCGGTGCAGTTACATACCCTGTAATTATATCAAAAAATCCCCTATGGTTAAATGTATATAACGCGGCGCCTTTCGGTTGATTTTCCTTTCCCCTGACAGTAAGCTTCACTCCCGAAAAAAATAGTATGCCCTTAAAGCCTATATTTACGAAGGGCTGTGAAAATCTATGTCTTGCATCCTTATCCTGCAGACCAATGAAAAATGCGATTATCCACATCGGAATGCTGATTATATAAAAGAATACCAAGAAAAGAAATACCAATATTATTCTCATTTCGTTCCTCACAATCTAATTAAATACTTTTAGTGTACTACTACTCAAAATTACACCGCATTTTATAATAACATAAAAAATCTCATTTGTCTAAACAAATTAGCATTAAGTTTTAAGTGATTATCTATCCTTGCAAGAACGTGCATAACAAGGCTTAACCAATAAAAATCGTGCAGAAGCATTATAACCTCTGCACGATTTCTGTAAACCGGGTATCTCTACCTTAACTTATTCATTTTTCAGATAATATCTCTATTACCGGCTTAGCCGAATAGACTAAACTTCTTAATTAAGTCAAATTAGAATTTCTTTACTACAACCTTCTTACTCTTTGACTTCTTAATAAGCTTCTTATATTTCTTGAATTTCTTCTTAGGTACGAAAATCTTAAGCTTCTTGCCGGCACCCTTAGTAAATGCTTTCTTGCCAACCTTCTTAAGCTTAAGTGACTTAATCTTAACAAGTTTAAGCTTCTTATCGCCCTTAATCATGTTCTTACCAACATTCTTAAGTTTCTTTGACTTAAGAACAAGCTTCTTTAAGCTCTTCATGTTCTTAAATGCGTTGTTACCGATCTTCTTAAGCTTCTTGCTTGTAATTGTAAGAGTCTTAGCCTTATTACATCCGGCAAATGCACCGTTACCGATCTTCTTTACATTCTTACCGACTTTAGCCTTAGTAGCCTTTGTCATTCCCTTGAATGCCTTATTTCCAATCTGAACTACCTTAAATACCGCACCTCTTGAAGAAACCTCATCAAATGCCTCTACTGAAGTTAATTCCTTAGTTGTTGTTCCGATTACTGCTACAGTATTAAGTGTACTTCCTACATAATCGAATCTGATAATCTGATAGATATAGTTACCGATTGTTACTGAAGATCCTGTTGGGAATAAGCTTACAGCTGCGCTTGTAACTGCACCCTTTGTTGCTGCACCCCTAGATGCAGGATTTACAGCCGGCTTGCTGGCTGGTTTAGATGAAGGAGGAGCTGTTGGTTTAAACGGCTTAGATGTTACTTCTGCTTCCTCAGTCTCCTTAGGAGCATCTGTTGCTGCTTCTGTCTCTTCAGGAGCTTCTGTTGCTGCTTCTGTCTCCTCAGGAACTTCTGTTGCTTCAGGAGTAGCTGCTGATGTTTCCTCAGCTGCTGCATCTGTTTCCTCTGCTGCTGCTTCTGTTTCCTCTGCTGCTGCTGTCTCCTCAGGAGCTTCTGTCTCCTCCGGCTCTTCCGGCTTCTCGGCAAACTTAGCTACCAACTCAGCACCCTTACTATATGTAAATGTAATAATGTTGCTTTCTACTGCCTCACCTGAAGCAATAGTAATCTTATCATTTGCATCCCATGTTTCAAATACAAATCCATCATTTGCGGTAGCTTTAACTGTAACCATGTTAGCTTCATCATCTAATGCAATAAGTCCTACTGAACCGCCTGATGCAGGCTTAACCTTAATTGTGAGTCCATCAGCTGTTACATATATATTTGATTCCATATCTGCAATTATATAACCATCTTCTGTTTCAGCTGTATTTTCTGCTTCCTTGTAATCATACTTAGGAGTATCCTCAACACCTACTTCAAAGTTTGCTACTATTACAGCGCCCTTATTGATTTCAAATGTAGCTTCATCTTCAACTGCCTCAGTTGGCTTTGTACCTGTTGTTCTCCACTTTTTGAACTTATATCCAAGTGCAGGAACAGTCTTAAGTGTTACAGTTGCATTATCTGAACGTACAAGATATACAGCACCTGCTGATGGAGGATTAACCTTAATCTGCATTCCGAATAATTCGGCATCCCATGTATCAGGATTTGAAGGATCTACTATAAGCTGACCGATGTCTCTGTTATCATAGTCTGAATCTGAAGTATCTTTGTAGTTATCAGTTAAGTTACTTGATGTTCCTTCGTCATTACCGATGTTTCCACCTACGTTGTCTCCGCCTGTAACCTCACCGTTATTTACAGCGCCGTCAACTACACCTGTTTCACTGTTGTTACCGATGTTTCCACCTGTGTTTGTGCCATCAGGATCACCTGCTACATCACCGTTATTTACAACACCGTTAGCTTCACCGTCATTATTACCAATGTTACCGCCTGTGTTGTTATCACCTGAAACATCTCCGTTGTTTACAGCATCATTTACAACGCCGTTTTCATCATTGTTACCAATGTTACCGCCTGTATTTTCTTCACCTTCAACATCGCCTGAATTTGTAAGCTCTTCAGCATTACCATCATTATCACCGATATTACCACCTGTGTTATCTTTACCTGTAACTTTACCGGTATTAGCTGCATCACTTACACTTGAACCTGATGCATTGTTACCAACATTACCACCTGTGTTATTCTCACCTGTAGAATTTCCTTTATTTGTGAGATCACTTGCCATGCCTTCATTAAGACCGATGTTACCACCTGTGTTTTCTTCACCTGTAACATCTCCGTTATTTTCAGCTGTCTTTACTTCTCCGCTGTCTGTATTATGTCCTACGTTACCACCAACATTTGTGTCACCGTCTACTTTACCATCATCTTTGCCTTCTGTACCGTTCACGGCACCGTTTACGGCACCTTCGTTAAGACCTACGTTACCGCCTACATTTTCAGTACCTTTAACATTGCCTGTATTTTCAGGATTATCAACAGTAGCATGAACTGTGTTATGACCTACGTTACCACCTACGTTGTTACCGCCTTCAGTCACGCCATCTTCTGTTTCATCCGGTTTGCCCGTTACATCACCTGTGTTAGAAACAGAACCGTCTCCCGCAACAGTACATGTACCATCATTAAGACCAATGTTACCACCAACATTTTCCTTACCGGTTACATTAGCAGTATTTTCAGGATTTGTTACAACACCTTCATTCTGATTCCAACCTACATTACCGCCAACATTGCTGCCGTCAGCTTTTACTTCACCTTTATTAGTGGTATTATCAACAGTACCGGTGTTATTACCTGCAATACCACCTATATTATCACCATTTAAAGTATCTGATTCGCCATCATTAACGCCGGTTACTTTACCTGTATTTACAGTAGATGCAATTACCTCGTCTTCTACATCTATAGCATCAACAATCTTTCCACCATTAAGACCAACGATACCACCGACATTTAATTCACCTGTTACATCACCCTTATTGGTTGTACCGCTTACAATACCTTTGCTTGTATTTTCTCCGGCAATACCACCAACCCTTAGATCACCTGTAATTGAACCGGTATTTTCAACAGGAATTAATTCTCCGTCCTCGGTTGTACCCGGAGTTATGGTACCTGAATTTGCACCTGCGATACCACCGACACGATCTGAGCCTGTAACTTCACTGTTATTTGAAGCACCCTGAATTATTAAATTCGTATAACCGACAATACCTCCAACATTGTAACTTCCTTCTACTTTTCCACCATTGTTTGTAACGTCTGTTATAACTAAGTTAGGATCATTGGACACCGGTCCGGTAACTTGTCCGAATATACCGCCAACATAGTTTCGCTTATCCGATATCTCATTATCATAGACATTAACGCTGCAAGTTAAATTCCTAATATCAGCTACAGGATTATCATAAACAAGTCCCTCTTCTGCATTACTATTACTATTAGCATCTATTATATTTATAAAGCCAAACATACCACCTGTTCCTACAGGTTGTCCTGAACCACCACCTGTTGTTCTTCTATACGAAATAGAATTAGCATTTTTTTCATTTTCTTCATTATACTTTTCTACAGCTTTTTCTCCTGCAAGCTCTATTTCTGTATTTGAGCAGGTAACATCTTTTTTACCTTCAACAGAATTATTCTTTATGGTAACATAACCATTTCTACTGGTTATACTACCTGCGAAACCACCAACACCCTGAACACCGTTAACAGCTGTATCAGATACTTTACAATTTGTAATAGACATTTCTAATTCAGATCTGAGAGAAGAGCTAATATCTCCGCAAAATCCACCTGCTTTACGTACACCCGAAATATTAGAATTAGATACAGTACAATTATCAAGTATGAAAGCACCCGCATCGAAATAACCTACTAACGCACCTGCCTCAAGTCCTGTATAAGGAACCTTACTACTATAATCCCTATTATCATTTGTTGTTCCGGAACTCGTATAAGTATTTGGAATAAACTTATTGACATCTCCGTCTGCTACTATTTTTGCACCATCAATTGTCAAATCTTTAACTGTCATATCTGTGTAAATTATATCACCGAACAAGCCGATACCATATTTTTTCTTGTCATATCTCAGAGTCTGATCATCCTCTGTAAAGTTCACAGACATTCCCTTAATAGTATGTCCGTTTCCGTTAAATGTAATGGAAGGATAATCATAATCACCTACATTATCGACAGTTAGTTTGCTAATTCCATCAACACTTACATCAATAGGAAGCCAATCATAATCTGTCATATCAATATCTGAATTAAGATTGATAATATAATCAGTACCCTGTGTTAAAGTACCAAGTGAATCCCTAAGAGCTGTTAAATTTTTATAGCTCTTAATGTCATAAGTTACACTGTTCCTATCTTCACTTCCCGCATCTTCTGTCTCTTCTGCGCCTGCCACTTTTGAGTCAATAACCTGTGGTACGGTAATACTTGTAATTACCATTGCTGCCGAAAGCACACCTGAAAGTGCTTTTTTAAAAAAACTTTTCCTCATACTTCTCCTTCTCCTGACCCTACTTGTCAGGTAAAAACTAACCTGTATATATCACTCTAGCAAATAAATAACGAGTCCAACGAAAAAACGCAAAAAAATACAACTATATCCTGAAAGGAAGATAGCTGTTTTTTATTGGACTACGCACCTGAATAGCATATTAACACCTTAAAAAGGGTTTGTCAAGAAAAATCTTTGACAAACCCGTCCGTTACTATTCACGAAAAATCGAAAAAAAGAAACAACAAAAGCCAATGGCTTTTAATTGTTTCTTTTTGAGATTTTTAGGGGCTAGGTAATACGGCTACTCATGAGAAATTTGTTTGCGAAGCAAACAGTTGAGCAGCTGCTTCTGCTGCGGAAATTTCGAATGTGCCGTATTACCTAGTCGTGAATAGTAACGATTTTATTTTTTTCTAGGGGCTAGGTAATACGCACTACCACCCTTTTACCCCTATATATCTTTTCTCCAACCTTTACCGTATTAAACAAGGCAAGATATCTTTTTACCCTTCCGGATTTCCTTATAATTAATTTATTGCCTCTTCTCCTGACTCCCTTCATATTTGCAATATTAAGTCCTGCCTGGGTACTTTGAACAAATTGATACTTTACATTTCTAAGATACCTGTAATTTCTCACGGTCAGGATTATTCTGTTACCCCTGACAAGTTTTCTTCTGATTAGTATTTTTGCAGGTTTTCTAACCCACTTTGCAAATACCGCAGTATCATCTCCTGGCACAAAAGATTTAATATAATCCGTCGGATCCGACTGTAAATACCAACCTTCAAATATATATCCGGTTCTGCTGATCGGATCGAGCTTTACTACCTGCCCTGCAGTAGCCTGAATTACCTTTGCTGTATTGTTACCATATCCCGGATACAACAATACCTTTATCTGTTTCCCTGCAACCTTAATATTTCCGTTTACGGAAGACTGTGTCGATACATTTATTACATTATTAACCTTTGTACTAACCTGATTAGTAACATTATCACCATTGATATTATTAACATTTGATATCTTTTCATCATTCATGTTATCAGGATTTACCGTTTCCTGATTACCCGGGTTAAATGTAACATTTTCCCCATATCCTTCGGTATTACCTGCATCACTTCCGCTTTGATTATCGGAATTATTCGGATTATCCTCATTTCCGACATCTTCTCCTGCTTTACCTGAATCGTCAGGTTTTTCGGTTTCCGATGCCGCTTGGTTTCCTGAATCATTTGGTTTTTCGGTTTCCGAAACATCGGAATTATCCGGATTATCCTTATTTTTGCTATCTTCTCCTGCTTTTTCTGAATCGTCAGGTTTTTTGGTTTCCGATGCTGCTTGATTTCCGGAATCATCAGGCTTTAAGGTTTCTAAAATATCGGAATTATCGGAATCACCCGTATCCTCTCCCGGTTTTTTTGAAACCTCGGGTTTTTCGGTTTCCGATATTGATGGATTTTCCGAAGAAACAGGTTTTTCGGTTTCCGATATTGATGGATTTTCCGAAGAAACAGGTTTTTCAGTTTCCAAACTATCCGGATTAGCTGTATTTATTATATTACTGTCACCCGGAGTCACTGAAGGTTTATCTGTTGTATCATCCGATGTTTCTTCATTTTCCGTATCAATTCCGCTATCATCGGATTCTTCTTCGTCTTCATTGATATATTCCCATTTATCGGTATCAATAAAATTATTTAATAATCCCAATTGTACGGATTTATGATCTGATGCAAATATATAAGCAGTATCCGATTCAATTATCTGCTCTTTACCGTCAACACCCAACATCTTAAATCCCAATTTATCTCCGTTTGCTTCCATTGATATTCTGAGTGAGTAATCATTAAAATCCGCTTCTTCTAATTTGTATCTGACTACATCAGGGTTTAAATTACTTAATTTAATTCCAAATAAACAACTCTCCGGGCTAAGCCATACATCCCCACTAAAATTAAGAATTCCATTGTTAATGCAATCCACATACTTGGATTCATCAGAGCTGTCACCTACAAATTCGCCTAATACATTTTCAGACTCTACAAAACCGTTATTGGTACATTTTTTAACTGTATAATTGTTAAATCCTGCGATACCTGCGGCAGTTCCATCTGATTTTACATAACCGTTATTTACACATTGATTAACCATGGAAAATGTGCTTCCGACCACTCCGCCGGCATATCCGTCGCTAATAACCCTTGCTATGTTCGTGCATAATCTGGTACCGCTTTGATTGGAAGTGGATTTGCTGTTTTCTCCGACTATTCCTCCTACAAAATCATTACCCTTTACTGTCGGTATTATCTTATTATTAATGGCCGTTTCGCCATTGTCCACTGAACCGTAATTATTACCTACGATACCGCCAATGCGAGTTTCTCCGCATACATCCGAATAAGACTTTGAAAATTGAACATTACCCAAAATCGAATTCTCACCTGCAATTCCGCCTACTCCATCCTGCCCTTCAGTATTTGCAGGAGATAAGTTCATACATTTAACTATCATAGACGTGTTGTAACCCGCGATTCCGCCTATTCTTCCGCCATGTATACCTCTTACCATTCCGTAATTTACGCCATTGTTTATGGTACCTCCATTCTTTCCCGCAATTCCTCCTATATTTTTTCCGTAACCGCTTTCATTGCCTGTATAATCATATTTTTGGCTCTCATCATTCATATTTGATTCGATCATATAAATGCTACCAAAGTTTTTTACGCCTTTCATCTTTTCGGACGCAGAACCTATAATGGCTCCGGTATTATGACCTGTTATACCGCCAACTGTAGATTTACCGGTAATAGTGCCGAGATTATAACATTCATTAATTGATGCCCCACTGTAACCTGATATACCTCCGACCTCTCCTGAGATATAAATACCGCAGACACCTCCATAATTAATACAATTTGAAATCGTTCCTTCTTCCAATGCGCCTGCAATTCCACCGGTTCGTACATTGCCTCTAATATCTGCATAATTGGTACAACCTGTAATATTTCCGGATTGAATATGTCCTGCAATTCCTCCAAAACCTCTGATATTTGAAGCATATGTTTTATCTGACCTCAGGGTGAATTCATTATCCTCTGTTATCAGGCAGTTCGTTATATTTACCGGCGTTCTTATTGCACTTGCTATTATTCCGCCAGTCCCACCGGCATATATAAATCTCGAACCTTCAACACTGCAATTCTTTATTTCGGCTGTATAATAAATCGGTTCCTCCCCCTCAGCCGGATCAAAACTCATTATCTTGTAAATTAAACCGGCACCGCCTCTTTCTCCTGCATATAGAACTGACTTTACATGGCAATTGTTTATGCTTACATTTCCATCAATAATACCTCCTGCCAAAGCTGCACCATACCCTGAACTTTTATTTGTATTATTTTTCATAAGTGTAACATCCTCAAAATTCAGGTTATTTACTGTCAAATCAACATATTGAAGCTCGCCGAATAAACCGGTATAGCTTTTATATTGAGGTGAAACAGGTGTAAAATCTTTGATGGTATGATTATTACCCTCTACATAAACTTTTATATTATTGCCTTTTTCTCCCCTTATATTGATACTTTCCCATAGATTATGGTTGTTATCGGAGGTCTCGTCGCCGGTAATATCCTCCCTTAATATATCACGTTCGCTTTCCTTACGCTTTATCCAATACATTGTATCATGTACATTTATATCATCATTAATTCTTACCAGGACAACCTCTCCCGGTTGAAGATAATCTAATTGGTATTTAGCTGAAACCAAATCATAATAGTTATATACATCTATAATTCTATTTATATTGTCGGAATCAATAGCAGCCGGACAGTCATATTGGTCTGAATATCCGATATTCTCGGTATTTGCGTAAGATTTTGCCGAATTATAATCTACTCCGGTTTCATTTATATCACGTGTCCATTTTGCCTTTACAATAGTATCCTCCTTAATGCAGGAAAGATCCTTATTCCAACTTAATCTGTAACCGTCTTTTTTGATTGTAATTTCCTTTGAAGGCGAGCCGTATGGCACATAGTCTCTGCCCACGATTTCATTACCATCGTAATAAGTTACATTGTAATAATTTATCTTCCAATTGGCATAAATTGACAAATCATCCTGAATTCTTATACTTGAATAATAAATCTCACTGCCATCCTCATAACTCCAATAATTAAATGTATGTCCCGCTTTCTCAGGCACCGGTATATCATTCAATATTAAATAGCTGTTATAATTAATCTCCAATTCATTTACTACTTTTCCGTCAGATACTATATTGATATGCTTTTTCACCGGATTCCAGTGTGCGTATATTTTTAATGAATTACTGAAATTCACTTCTATATTGCCGGTCAATTCTTCGGTACTGTTATATGATTCATATAAACCGTCAAATGTATAATTCTCATTTCTGAGGACTACATTTTCTTCAAAATATTTTGTTAATTCCTCTATGCTCACAGTGGATCCGTATTCTGCCGTATATTGCACTGATGAATGTAAATTATATACACTTGAATAAATGTAAATAGACCGTGTGTCTGCAGCCTTTGCTATCTTAGTGCTGCCGAAGAAATCCATATTTTCCCCTGCAAAACTATCTTTTTCCGTCGTTCGCCCTATTAATAATAAACACATCAATACCAACAGCGGTACAATATGCCATTTTACTTTATCTATTCTACCCATGCTTATCACCCTTTTATTTCTTATCCGAGTTTTCCTGAACTTCCTAAATCAATCCTTTTATTTCAACCCTTTTATTTCATCTCATGTCAAGACTTGCTCGCGAGTCCCGGTAACGGATTCGTGTCTGCATTAGCAGACATCCCTCTTATCCGAATCCATTAGATAGCTTTGCTACCTATTTGCATCACTCGCAGAACTTTTAGCCGGGAAATAAAGTTCTACGCATAAAAAGCGAAATCATTTAAGTTGATGATTAAAAAAAGTGAGGCTTATGATTTTAACATGAGCCTCACATAAATGTTTCAATCTAACCCAATGCTTTATTTATGATTTCAACTAGTTTTTCATTGTCAAACGGCTTTGAAATGAAATCAATAGCTCCACATTGAATTGCCTCAATAAGCTTTGATTTCTGGCCTGCTGCCGTTACCATAACAACCCTTGCGTCCGGATAGTCCGATCTAATTTTTTTGAGCGCTCCGATACCGTCCAAAATTGGCATTGTAATATCCATAGTAACCAAATCCGGCTTCTGCTCGCTATACATCTGATAGCCTTCTTCTCCATTTGATGCTTCGCCCGAAATTTCAAAACCTGCATCAATTAAAATATCCTTTAAAATTTTCCTTGATGTTCTGGAATCATCAACCATAAGTATTTTTGCCATTTTACTATCCTCCAATTTAATTATTATTTTACATTACCCTTTTAATTTTACCGATTGCAACATATGCAATATAAAATTTTTCTTCCGGTCCTCTCAGTCTGACATATAATCCGTGCCCCGCCCTTCTAAATACGGTACCGGATTTTCGGTTCATTTATATTATGTACAAAACTCCCAATATACAAACATTAACCCTATTCTGAAATTATTAAATCAAGCTCCTTACCATGTACGAAAAATGGAATCTTATAAACATTTCCGTTTACTTCACCGCTTTCTAATTCCATCTCAGGTGGTAACATATCCACGGAAATTCCCTTTTCATACTCGTCTCTGGCAAAAAGTCCATTATTCATATTCAAAAATTCACATACTGCATCTAATGTATCCATATCGACCTCACCCATCTCTTCCTTGAGCATGGCCTCTGCAATATCAGTAAGCGCTCCGTCATCTCCGGCAAACATAGTATTGAATGACTTATCTCCGATAAATCCCTGCAACGCTTTATATTTATATGTGTAATTATCTACCTTCACAGGAACATCGATTCTCACATTGGCATCAACGAAACGAACAAGAAATCTTGCAGTCAATGCAACGTACTCTTTGTAAAACTGTGATAAATCAGACTTATTCAGAAAAACCTGAACCTCTCTGTCAATATCACCACTCTTAATTGCTTCTACATCTTCCTGACTTAATTCCTTATCAATAGCATAGGTCCCAAGTATCTTCTGTATCTCATCATTATCCAGCAAATCTGCTTCCGTAACTGCCTGTACAAATAATAGATAACCATCTCCCTGCTGCTTTAAAAGCAATGATAACTGTCCTTCGGACAAATATCCTTTTTCTATAGCTATATCACCGAATCTTCTGTCCTCTTTCTGCTGAATCTTATTTACCTCATTTGCCTGCTCCTGAGTCATAAAATTGAGCTCTGTTGCAAGTAAACCAAGCTTTACCTTGGACTTACGACATTTATCAATCACCTCTGCACTCTGCTCTTTAGAGAGTAACCCTTTTTCCTCAAGATAATTACAAAAATACACTCCGAACATATCAATTTCCTCCTAACTATATAAATAACAGTTCTTAATATAGCTAAGCATTTATAAACTACCCCAATCCAAATACATAGCATTAATTTTCACGACCTGAAAAGAACATATTTATATTTTACCATATTTTAGCCTAAAATCAAGCCCAAATATTACAGTAAGTCTGTAAATTACAGAGTTTTGATATTATAAAAGCCTTATTTTAAGCGCAATTGCTATGAGTTAACTTTAATTTAAAAATTATCATATCTTCAAAAAAGGCCTTATTTTAAGCATAATTGTAGGAGTTAAATATACAAAATTTCAATTGTATTTAATAAAATTTAATCCCGGCTGTTCGCATATTTAATGCTAAAGTACTTATATTGTATTGCAAAAAAATACCGAGGCTTATCACAGATTAGAAAAAAGCCTTGGTCTAAGCTTTTACGCTTGTGACCAAGGCCTTGTATTGTATTATTTATCTCTCCAGATAATTCTACCCTTTGTTAAATCATACGGTGACATTTCGATTGTTACCTTATCACCCGGTAAGATTCTAATGTAGTTTTTTCTTAATTTTCCGCTAATGTGAGAAAGTACCTTATGTCCGTTTTCAAGCTCTACCTGAAACATTGCATTAGGTAATTTTTCAACTACAACACCTTCAATTTCAATAACATCTTCCTTTGACATATCTTTCCTCCTTAAAACTATTTAAGTAACTTCTACTTCATTTAAAGCGAACCTTCCCGGTCTGCTTTGCCGACATTTCCTGTCCGCATTAAATATATTGCTTTGCTTTCTAATTGCATCATCCGCGGATTGTTTTATATATTATAATACCTTGTATTACATACTCTGTCCTACGGTTAAAATCTCAGGTTCGTCTTCTGTTATAAGAATTGTATTTTCATGATGACAGGTATAAGATTCATCTACAGTAACAGCTGTCCAATCATCATCCAATACCCATACGGCATAATCGCCCATACTGGTCATAGGCTCAACACAAATCGTCATACCGGGTCTAAGCTTCATACCTCTTCCGATTGGCTTAAAATTCGGAATCTCAGGATCCTCATGCATATCTTTTCCGATTCCGTGACCTACGTATTCACGAATAATGCCATATCCAAAGCTTTCTACATAATCCTGCACAGCCTTACTGATTTCAAATAAATGATTTCCGGCATGTGCAAATTTTATACCTTCATAAAATGCCTGCTTCGTGACATCCATAAATTTCTTTGTTTCATCGCTAACCTTACCGATTGGCCATGTTCTGGCAGCATCCGCCATATAGCCATCCAATGAAAGTACAGTATCAAGCGTTAATATATCGCCTTCCTTCAGAACAATTTTCTTGCTTGGAATTCCGTGAACGACACATTCATTTACCGATGTACAAAAGGCTGCCGGAAAACCTCCATAGCCTTTGCATTCCGGAATACATCCTGCATCTCTTATGAGCTTCTCTCCGTAAGCATCAACTTCAAATGTAGTCATACCGGGCTTGATGAAATCACCGATTTTATCATGTATTTCACCAAGAATTTTTCCGGCTTCACGCATCTTTTCAATTTCTTTTTGGGTCTTAATTGTAACTGCCATATTTGTAAAATCTCCTTATTCCGGTCATTACCGGCAAATATAATTACCCTTCTGCTTACGTATAATTTTAAAAGCTAAAACATAGTTGCACAAAACAGAAAATCTTTACTTCGCTTCGTATTATGACTATGAACCCTGAAACATTTTATCTTCTGCATTCAAATATATGTTTCCTCTTTTAAAATTATCCGCCGGCAGATTAAAAATTAAGCAATGTAAACAGTTTGTATTTAACACTTCTTACATCTTGTATTTTTCGCTGTCAGTACCTGTAATTTTAAAAGCACCGCCGGTGGTTTAAACAGGTTAAACCACCGTAAAGTGCGTATTATATTGTACTTTTCCAAGACTAAGCCATATTAAATCCGGGGAAGCACTCCGGTTAAATTTATAACCTCCCTCTCCCCTTACTAAGGCTAAGCTTTACTCAAACTTTGTAAGAGCAGTTACAATATCCTGCCAGCAAGGCTCTAAGCCCTTCTTGCCATCGATTGTTACAACGATACCCTGTGCCTCATAATGTGGTACAAGTGGAGCTGTTTCCTTATCATAAACCTCTAATCTATTCTTAAATGTCTCGATATTGTCATCTTTTCTCTGAATAAGCTCAGAACCACACTCGTCACAGATACCCTGTACCTTTGGTGGCATATTGGTTGTATGATATCCGGCACCACACTTAGGACAAACTCTACGTCCTTCCATTCTCTGAACTAAATACTCATTTGAAAGATTCATGAAAATTGCAACATCAATCTTCTCACCGGCATCCTTCAAAGCTTTATCAAATATATCTGCCTGTGGAAGTGTACGTGGGAAACCATCAAGTACATAACCGTTTGCACAGTCAGCCTGATGAATTCTATCAAGTACGAGATCACATACAAACTCATCCGGTACGAGCTCACCCTTATCCATATATGCCTTTGCCTGCTTACCTAATTCTGTACCATTTTTAATGTTCTCGCGGAAAATATCACCTGTTGAAATATGCGGAATGTTATACTTCTCTGTGATTCTTTCGGCCTGTGTTCCTTTACCTGAGCCCGGAGCTCCTAACATGATTACGTTCATTGTAATACCCCTTTCGTTTTCTTCGAATTTTAGTTTTTTTATATTCCTCAATAATAATTGACTGTATTTTTTACAGCACAATTTTTATAATAACTTATAACCTTTCAATTTGCAAGCATTTTGTCTGATATTTGTATCAAATTAATATCTATATTATTTTAAATACCACCGGTATCATATACTTTCATATACCGGCAGCGAAAGCTACTCATTTACCCGTTTAATCCATAAGCAAAAACTGCACATTTGCTTTCATAAACCGGTAACGAAGACTACTCATTTACCCGTTTAATCAATAAACAAAAACTACACATATACTTTCATAAACCGCCTATGCATGCCGCTCATTTCCTTAAAATATCTAAATACTTACATAAAATCAAAAAAGCCACAGCGTTCCAAACGGTCCGCCATGGCTCTCAAATTATATTTAAGTAAATTAAAATGTCTTATATTTAGTTACAACAAGCCTTGAATCTATCTGCTTAAGTGTTTCCAAAATAACACCGACTACGATGATAAGTGATGTACCACCGAATGAAACATCAGCGCCAAAGGCACCTGAGAAGAAGATTGGTACAAATGCTACGAAGCAGAGTCCGATAGCACCAATCATAATGATGTTATTAAGTACATTTGTAAGATAATCCTGGGTTGGTTTACCAGGTCTGATACCCGGTACAAATCCACCGCTCTTCTTCATGTTAGAAGCAATTTCCTGTGGATTAAATGTAATTGCAGTGTAGAAATATGCGAAAAATACTACAAGAAGCATATAAACTACGAGACCGATTGTATAAAAAATATGTGAAGGATTACACCAGTTATTCTGGTTGAGAATCGCCAAAATCTTCTCTCCGACACTTGCACTCTTTGCAGTTGAACCTGTTACACCGGCAAAGCTGGCGATAACGATAGGCATCTGGAAAAGAGAACCTGCGAAGATGATTGGGATAACACCTGCGGTATTAATCTTAAGCGGAATATGTGATGACTGTCCGCCAACTAATCTTCTACCAATTGTCTTGCTTGAATACTGAACATTAATTCTTCTCTCACCATCCTGAAGATAGATGATAAATACTACCATTCCAACGATGATTACAACGATTAAAATTGCACCAACGATTGCGTTTGTCATATTGCTTGCGCCTGTAACAAACTTCTCGATGAGAGTCTGAATATCGGTTGGCATTCTTGAAACGATATTGTACAAAAGTACGATTGAGATACCGTTTCCGATACCATGCTCGGTAATCTGCTCACCAAGCCACATAAGATACGATGCTCCGGCTGTAAGTGCTACTATAATAACAGCTACAGAAGTAAATGTAACTCCTTCTGTTAAGTAACCCTGACGACCAAAACCAATTCCCATAGCAGCACTTTCCATAACTGCAAGGATAATTGTTAAATATCTTGTATATTCCGCAAGTTTCTTTCTACCTTCTTCACCTTCCTTATGTAATTCCTCAAGGCGTGGAATTGCAATTGTTAAAAGCTGAATAATAATGGAAGATGTAATATAAGGCGTAATATTTAATGCGAATATAGACATTTGTGAGAATGAACCACCTGTTAACTGGTTAAAGAAGTCAAGAGAGGAGTTCGTCTCAAAGAAGTCCTGAATGACTGTTGAATCAACGCCCGGAAGTGGTAACTGACAGCCAATACGAACCACTACAAGTACTGCGAGAGTATAGAGAATTCTCTTTCTTAAATCTTTATTCATCCATACACTACGTAATTTTTCTGCTACACTGTTCAAATTAGATCACCTCGGCTTTTCCACCTAAAGCTTCAATCTTTTCCTTGGCACTTGCACTGAATGCATTTACCTTAACGTCGAGCTTTTTGGTTAATTCTCCGTTTCCAAGAATCTTAACTCCGTCATTAACTTTCTTAATAATGCCGGCTTCAAGAAGACTGTCAACAGTTACAGTTGCTCCGTTATCAAATACTTCAAGCTTGTCAAGGTTTACAATAGTAATAACCTTTGAATTGATATTGGTGAAACCTCTCTTAGGAATACGTCTGTAAAGAGGCATCTGACCACCTTCAAAGCCCGGACGTGGTGCACCTGAACGTGCCTTCTGTCCCTTGTGACCCTTACCTGCAGTTTTTCCGTTTCCTGATCCATGTCCACGACCACGTCTGAAGTCATTTCTTGTCTTTGAACCTGCAGCCGGTCTTAATTCTGATAAATTCATAATTTCCTCCATTCACTAACGGGAATATTCCATCAGCCGCTTCATACATTTTCACCGAAATGCAGAATTACCGGCCTTAATAAACCCTCGCTACTTAATAAAATGTAATATTTCACAGTCGTACTAAAAACACAACCGTGAAATATTATATTATATCTTTATTATTTTGTCTACTTAAAACTTTGTTACAAAACCTTAATTAGATTTCCTCTACCTTTACAAGGTGTTTTACATGCCAAAGCATTCCTCTTACAGCTTCGTTATCCGGAAGCTCGTTTGTACTGTTAAGCTTGTTTAAACCAAGAGCTTCAATAGTTGCACGATGCTTAGGAATAGCACCAATGGTAGATTTTACTAAGGTTACTTTTAATTTATCTGCCATGATATCCTCTCATTCTGAAGCAAAAATGCCTCATCAATATGATTATACATCTGAGTAAAAACTCATTTACATTTCATTGCAATAGCTTGTTATTTCTTCAAGCTTATATATGATGCAGGGGCATTACTTTAGCCCCACACACCTATATTTAAAAGCTTTAATCACTGCTCTGTGAGCTCGTCAACGCTTTTTCCGCGAAGTCTTGCAATCTCTTCAGGAGTCTTAAGTGACTTTAATCCTTCGATTGTAGCAAGTACAACGTTCTGCTTATTGTTTGAACCAAGTGACTTTGTACGGATATTCTTGTAACCTGCAAGATCAAGAACCGCACGGGCAGGACCACCTGCGATGATACCGGTACCTTCAGGAGCTCTCTTGATAAGTACAGATGCACTACCAAAGTTTCCTGTATAGTCATGAGGTACTGAACCATTCTCGTCACGAGGAACCGCAATAAGTTTCTTTGTAGCTTCTTCCTTACCCTTACGGATAGCTTCAGGAATTTCAGCTGCCTTTCCAACACCTGCTCCGATGTGACCATTTCTGTCACCAACAACTACGAGTGCTGAAAATCTCATGTTACGTCCACCTTTAACAGTCTTTGTAACACGCTTAATATTTACAACATTATCTTCTAACTCTAATTCGCTAGGATCAATTATTGTACGTCTCATTGGCTTCCTCCTAATTAAAATTCTAATCCGGCTTCTCTGGCTGCATCAGCCAGTGCCTTGATCTTACCTGCATAAATGAAACCGCCTCTATCAAATACAACGGTTGTGATACCCTTTGCCTTAGCTCTCTCAGCGATTACTGTTCCGAGCTTTGCTGCTGCTTCTATGTTGTTAGTCTTCTCAAGACCTTCAGCTACATCTTTCTGTACTGTAGATGCTGCAACAAGTGTATTCTGAGCCACATCATCGATAATCTGTGCATACATATGATTATTACTTCTGAATACAGCTAAACGTGGTCTTTCTGCCGTTCCGGAAAGGCGATTACGCACCTTGTAATGCTTTCTGGTACGGACATCTTTTCTTGATTTCTTACTAATCATGTTATTGTCCTCTTTTCTTTATGTTGACGTATGTAAAAATAAAATTTTTTAGCTTTAATTGCTTAGCAATTATGCTAAAAAATTTAATTTTGAGAGAATCACCTCCGGTGATTCTCAGATCGCGGAAAGTTTCATTCCGACTTCCTTTAAATCTTTTCGCAATTATGCTAATACAATTTTATTTTAAAACAGTTATTATTTACCTGTCTTTCCTACCTTACGTCTAATTACCTCATCAGCATATTTGATACCCTTGCCCTTATATGGCTCCGGTGCTCTCTTTTCTCTAATTTCGGCTGCGTATTGTCCAACCTTTTCCTTGTCGATACCTTTAACGATGATCTTGTTTGTACCTTCAACAACAACCTCGATACCTTCAGGATCTTCCATCTCTACCGGATGAGAATATCCAAGAGAAAGTGTAAGCTTCTTGCCCTGCTTTTGAGCTCTGTAACCAACACCGTTTACTTCAAGAACCTTTTCATATCCCTGATTAACACCAATTACCATGTTGTTGATAAGTGTTCTTGTAAGACCATGTAAAGATCTCATTTTCTTAAGGTCATTAGGACGGGATACTGTAACTGTATCACCTTCAACCTTAATTTCCATTTCCGCTGGAAGAACTCTTACAAGCTCGCCCTTTGGTCCTTTTACAGTCACCTGATTATTTTCTGCCACAGCTACAGTTACACCTGCAGGAATGGCGATAGGCATTCTTCCGATACGTGACATGCCGTATACCTCCATATATTCTATTTATTGAGAATAAAAATAATAAAATTAATATTCCGGTTTAATGAATCATTTACAATAATATGTGAAGGAAATTCCTTCGCCACATTATTGAAATAATTCTAATATCTATAATTATTGATAATTCAAATTACCATACGAATGCAAGAACTTCGCCACCAACATTGTTCTTTCTGGCTTCCTTGTCTGTCATGATGCCTTTGTTGGTTGAAATAATTGCGATTCCGAGTCCACCGAGAACATAAGGAATATCTTCTACACCTACGTAAATTCTAAGACCCGGCTTAGAAATTCTCTTGATTCCTGAAATGATTTTCTCATTCTTATCTGAACCATACTTCAATGCGATACGGATATCCTTAAATCCCTGCTTATTATCTACTAAATCGTACTTCTTGATATAACCCTCATTTAAAAGGATTTCTGCTATAGAAACTTTCATCTTTGAGCTTGGTATATCTACAGTATCATGCTTTGCAGAGTTTGCATTACGTATTCTTGTGAGCATATCTGCAATAGGATCACTCGTCATCATTTTTGATTTACCTCCTCTTACCAGCTTGCTTTCTTAACGCCAGGGATTTCACCCTTATATGCTAATTCACGGAAGCAGATTCTGCAGATTCCGTACTTCTTTAATACTGAATGTGGACGACCACAAATTCTACAACGTGTGTAAGCTCTTGTTGAGAACTTTGGCTTACGCTGTTGCTTTATTTTCATTGACGTTTTAGCCATAACTCTACCTCTTTCTTTAGTTCTTTGTGAACGGCATACCGAACTGAGTTAAAAGCTCACGAGCTTCTTCATCAGTATTTGCAGTTGTTACTACGATTACGTCCATACCTCTAACCTTGTCAACCTTATCATATTCGATTTCAGGGAAGATAAGCTGCTCCTTGAGACCAAGTGCATAGTTACCTCTACCGTCGAATGCGTTAGGATTAACTCCTCTGAAGTCACGTACACGAGGAAGTGCAAGATTTACAAGTCTGTCAAAGAACTCATACATCTTATCTCCTCTAAGTGTAACCTTACATCCAATTGCCTGTCCTTCACGGATCTTAAAGTTAGCTACAGAATTTTTTGCCTTTGTAGGTACAGGCTTCTGTCCTGCAATTATGGCAAGATCAGCCATAGCAGCATCAAGAACTTTAGAGTTTTCTTTAGCCTCACCAACACCCATGTTGATTACGATTTTAGCAAGCTTTGGTACCTGCATTACATTTTTATAACCAAACTTCTTCGTCATTTCACCGACGATTTTGCTTTCGTATTCATCTCTTAAACGATTACTCACTTTAGGCTATCCTCCTTCTCTTAGTCTAATGTTTCGCCAGTAGCTTTAGCATAGCGAATCTTGTTACCGTTCTCTACCTTAAAACCTACTCTTGAAACCTTGCCATTGCTGACTAACATTACATTTGAAATATCCAATGGAGCTGAGAATTTTGTAATTCCGCCCTGTGGATTTAACTGTGATGGCTTGGTACTCTTTGTTGCTTCGTTAATTCCGTCGATTGTTACCTTTCCGTCTTTAACCTTGGTAACCTTGCCCTCACGGCCTTTATCTTTACCGGTGATTACTCTTACTGTATCACCTTTCTTAATTTTACTGGTTGCCATTTTTAATGCCTCCTTATAATTAAAGCACTTCCGGTGCCAATGAAACAATCTTCATGAACTTATGGTCTCTTAATTCTCTTGCAACCGGTCCAAAAATACGTGTTCCCTTAGGTGTCTTGTCCGGATTTATAATAACTGCGGCATTATCATCAAATCTGATGTAAGAACCGTCTGGACGTCTGATACTCTTTACAGTACGTACAACAACAGCTTTTACAACATCACCCTTCTTTACAACGCCGCCTGGTGTTGCATCTTTAACAGAAGCAACTATTACATCACCGATGCTAGCATATCTTCTTACAGAACCTCCCATAACACGAATACAGAGAAGCTCTTTAGCACCAGTGTTATCAGCTACCTTTAATCTGGTTTCCTGCTGTACCATGATTTACCTCCAAATCTTTCAGTGACTAATTATTTAGCTCTTTCGATAACTTCTACAAGTCTCCATCTCTTATCTTTTGAAAGAGGTCTTGTTTCCATTACTCTAACTCTATCACCTTTTTTACATGTATTCTCTTCGTCATGAACCTTAAGTCTTCTGGTTCTCTTTACAATCTTCTTATAAAGTGGATGCTTTACATTATCTACAACAGCAACTACTGCTGTTTTTTCCATCTTATCGCTTACCACCAAACCCACACGGGTTTTTCTAAGATTTCTATCCACGAGTAATTCTCCTTTCATCCCTTTATTCTACAACAGTTGCAAGGACAGTCTTGATACGTGCAATGTTCTTCTTAACTTCCTTGATTCTTCCGGTATTATCAAGCTGGTTAGTTGCATTCTGGAATCTTAAATTGAAAAGCTCCTTCTTTGCAGCTGTAAGTTCTTCGTTTAACTCGGCAGCTGACTTAGCCGTAAGCTCTTCCATATACTGTTTACGCTTCACTTACAGCACCTCCTTCTCTAAGTGCTACCTCTTTTGCAAGATCCTCTTTTGAAATAATTTTACATTTAACAGGAAGCTTGTGTGTGGCAAGTCTTAATGCTTCTTTAGCTGTTTCCTCAGGTACTCCTGCGATCTCAAAGAGAACTCTTCCCGGTTTAACTACTGCTACCCAGTACTCAAGTGCACCTTTACCGGAACCCATACGTGTTTCAGCAGGCTTTGCTGTAACAGGCTTATCCGGGAAAATCTTAATCCAAATCTGACCACCACGCTTTACATAACGCGTCATAGCTACACGGGCTGCTTCTATCTGATTTGACTTTACCCAACAAGGCTCAAGGGCAACGATACCATATTCACCGTTTGTGATCTGGTTTCCTCTTAAAGCCTTACCTTTCATCGTACCACGGAACTGCTTACGATGCTTTACTCTTTTAGGCATTAACATTATTTATCGCTCCCTTCTTTTTTCTTCTTATCGTCTTTTCTGGTAGGAAGTACTTCACCATGGTAAATCCATACCTTAACACCAACTTTACCATAGGTAGTATCTGCTTCTGCAAAACCATAATCGATGTTTGCACGAAGTGTCTGAAGAGGAATTGTTCCCTCTACATAGAATTCTGTACGAGCCATATCAGCACCGCCAAGACGTCCCGAACAAGCAGCCTTGATACCCTTAGCGCCTGACTTCATTGTTCTTGACATAACAGATTTCATTGCACGACGGAATGAAATACGTGCTTCAAGCTGTGCAGCGATTGCTTCAGCAACAAGCTGAGCTTCTTTATCAGGGTTCTTAATATCCATAATCTTGATATCAAGAGCCTTCTTTGTCTTAATAACTTTTGCAAGTTCTTTCTTTAAGTTCTCGATTTCAGCACCACCCTTACCGATTACGAAACCAGGCTTAGCAGTGTGAATAATTACTCTAATTTTATTAGTCGGTCTTTCAATTTCAACATTTGAAATTCCTGCATTGTAAAGCTTCTTCTTAACGAACTTTCTGATGTTGTAGTCCTCTACAAGGTTATCAGAAAAATCTTTACCCTCAGCATACCATGTAGAACTCCAGTCTTTAATAACACCGACTCTTAATCCATGTGGGTTAACCTTCTGTCCCATGTCTTCCTCCTTACTGCTCATTGAGCACGATTGTAATGTGACTCATTCTCTTTTCGATTCTATAAGCCCTACCCTGTGCTCTAGGTCTGATTCTCTTCATCGTAGGACCCTTATTAGCAAAACATTCCTCAACGTAGAGACTTTCGCGACTCATACCATTGTTGTTTTCTGCATTTGCTATAGCGGAATTTAACAGTTTTAAGATAATACCCGATGCATATCTTGGGTTATATGTTAAGATTGCGATTGCTGTTTCAACGTCTTTTCCTCTGATAGCGTCAAGTACGTAGCAAGCCTTAGTAACTGATACTCTTGCATATGAAAGCTTAGCCTTTGGACGTCTGTCCTTCATGTCTTCATTTCTCTGACGCTTCACCTGAGATCTATGACCTTTAGCCATTGTTGAAACCTCCTTTCAAATACTTTTATGTATGTTCTAATTATTTCTTACCCTTTTTCTCGTCCTTACCGTGTCCTCTGTAGGTTCTGGTAGCTACGAATTCACCTAACTTATGTCCAACCATGTCTTCAGTAACATATACAGGTACATGCTTTCTACCGTCATGTACTGCAAAAGTAAGACCTACGAAAGATGGAAAAATTGTAGAACGACGTGACCAAGTCTTGATTACAGTCTTGTCACCTGACTTATTCACTTCTTCGACCTTTTTCATAAGACTAGCGTCTGCGAAAGGTCCTTTCTTTAATGAACGTGCCATAACTTATACCTCTTTCTTCTTATGCATTATTATTTAATAACGTCACCGTTTCTTCTTCTTACAATAAGCTTATTAGACTTATTCTTCTTCTTACGTGTCTTAAGACCAAGTGCAGGCTTGCCCCAAGGTGTACATGGACCCGGACGACCGATTGGTGCACGACCTTCACCACCACCGTGTGGATGGTCATTAGGGTTCATAACAGAACCACGAACTGTTGGGCGGATACCCATGTGACGCTTACGACCGGCTTTACCGATTTTTACAAGTGAATGCTCAACATTTCCTACGCTTCCGATTGTTGCACGGCATGTAATAGGAACCATTCTCATTTCACCTGATGGAAGACGAAGTGTTGCATACTTTCCTTCCTTAGCCATAAGCTGTGCTGAGTTACCGGCTGAACGTACCATCTGAGCTCCTCTTCCAGGATAAATCTCGATGTTGTGAATTTCTGAACCTACCGGAATGTTCTCGAGCGGAAGACAATTTCCAACTCTGATTTCAGCTTCAGGACCGCTCATAACCTTCTGTCCAACCTTAAGTCCTACAGGAGCGATGATATAAGCTTTCTCACCATCTGCATAAGCGATAAGTGCAATATTTGCTGTTCTGTTTGGATCGTATTCGATTGTCTTAACTGTTGCAGGAATACCATCCTTAACTCTCTTGAAATCGATAATTCTGTATTTTCTTCTTGAACCGCCGCCGTGATGTCTTACAGTAATCTTACCCTGATTGTTACGTCCGGCGTTCTTCTTCAGTGAAACTAAAAGTGACTTCTCAGGCGTATTTGATGTGATCTCAGCCTTGTCAAGTACTGACATGTTTCTTCTTGAAGGTGTATATGGGTTAAATGTTCTAATTCCCATGACTTACTCCTTTCGTATCTCTAAAATCCATCGAATATTGTTTTCTCGATGGAAGTATGTATATTTAATTCAATGCGCCTCCCCAAAAATGGAGGGGGGAGTGCACGTAAACTTGACTAACCGTTAGGTGTCAAGCACCCACCAGCTTTTGTAGTGTGGTGACAGAATTTTGCTCGCAAAATTCTGCTAAATAGGTGCTCGTAAAA
>JAILOA010000207.1 GCA_024691065.1 Lachnospiraceae bacterium
TTTGGGGAGCCTGGTCGAAGAAGAAAATTTTGAAAAATTGACTTTTTATTACCAAGGTTTTAGATAGTAACATCTTCAGACCATTTCGTTCACTACTCCTCGCAATCGCTTATTTTTCGGCATTCGCGTGAACTCGCCATATTATTATACAAAATATGTATATTACGAGGCTCAAACAGCACGCTCGGTGCCGAAAGCTAGATTGCTCGTCGTAACGTGAACTCCATTTAATGTCTGAAGCTGTTACTTCTGAAATCTTGGTATATAAGGTTGATTGATATTTTAGAGTAATATTTGAAAATTTTATTATTAGACCAGACTCGATGTATGAGAGTAATTTGATATGGTATAAAAAAATGCGAGGGATTTCCCTCGCATTTTTTTATAGTGCTCTGCTTCGTGGTTTAGGGGTTGTATGTTTCGGCCTCGGCGCCAATTTTTTTGGCTTCGGTTTATGCTCTTTTGCTAATTCTTTTTCGTTTTGTGCCATAGGTTTTATGGCTTTTTTTGTATTTAATTTTTTGGAAGAGGCGATACTCTTTTGGGTTGCAATATCTTTTTGAGACCTGGTCCGTTCTTTCTCGGCAACTTCTTCACGTGTCGGTGAGTCTTCCAAGTAGGTTGAAATGGCTATTATCTTTGCCTTATCTTCAAGTCCTTTCGCTACATTTTTAGGATCTATATAAGCATTTTCTTTTGTCTTTGACTTAAGAGAATTTTTAAATGCAGGCGATTTTAGAAGATCCTGGGCAATGGACTCGATTGAGAAGTCCTTATTTATATCTTTATTTGATAAGATATCAGTGGTGCGCCCTTCATTTTTCATCTGTTCCTCGTAAATTTTTCCGGCTGCGGCATATGCCACATCTTCAAAATATTTTTCTCTGCTTTTATAAGTATCATTTGTCAGTCGTTGAATCGCTATACCAGGTGAATTTTTATTAAAATCCTGACTAAAGCTTCTCTTTTTAATGCTTGAACGTGAAGCCTTTGGCTCGTTATAATCATAGCCCGGCGAATCGATAGAATCGTTGTTAATATAATATTTGGAGTACCTGAATCTTGTTTTGGAAGGTGATTTGTATGTATTTGTAGGTTCTCTCTTATATATTCTTTTGGATGAGCTATCGTTTTCTATATCGTGAGCCCTTTGATTTTGATTTATTGCATTGTTACTGTATATATTTTTAGAGGTTTTTGTAGCATCTACTTTATCAACCTCTTTAATATTTGTGCTATTTTCAGTAGCTCTCTTCCTTTGTAAATATTCATTATACATAGAAGCTATCTGCTTTGCATTCGCACCATTGTTCTTGCTCATAACATTCGCCTCCTAGCGGAACCTAAGTTATGGAGAGGTAGACATACTCTATAATTCAGGTACTCGAGATTTTATTATTCGTTTATGCAGATATCGATATAATTGTCCGGGACAGACCACTATATTTGGATTTGCGGTTTTTATATCGATATGTATGGTTATCGTATTTTATGATTTAAGTATACCATACAAAGAGTTACAAAAGCGTTACACATTATCAAAGTTGAAAAAAAAATATGCCTTTTAGTCACTTTTTTACAATGCAGTCGTATGTTATAATTCTTGTATGTATCAGACTTAAAATCAGGGGAATTACACACTTAAGAAGTATTTTGTTGGCAAATTCACATAAACCCGGAAAGGACAAATAATATGAAAATGAATAGCAAAAAAAACATTAAAATGAAAAAGAATTTTAAGAGACTTATAGTTGGGACGCTTGCATTTACAATGATTGTCGGGGGAGTGCCCGGATTTCAGACCGGCACGAAGGCACAGGCATCTTCAGTTGTATCAAATATGCAGGCCGGTGCAGGTAGTCAGACTATATCAAATGTATCGAATATGCAGGCCGGTGCAGGTAGTCAGACTATATCAAATGCATCGAATATGCAGGCCGGTGCAGGTAGTCAGGTAAATTTACTTACACAGACATCTACCGGAGAATATATAAACAGTTCAGATTCCGATACATCTATTGAGGTAAGCACATGGGATGAACTTAGTGAAGCACTTAGTTCAGACAAAACAGCGAAGATAACATTATTGAATGATATAGTTTACAGTGAAGAAAAAAACCTATTTGAATGTAAAGGAAATAAGACATTGGATTTAAACGGAAATGCAATTGATGCACGTCTGGTATCTATTTCGGATGAATATGAACCTGTAATTACTAATTCAGGCGCTCTTACTATTATGGATTCAAATCCATATAATGAGCATAATTTTCAAATTCAGGTACCTAATTCAAGTGACTTAGTGGATGTAAAAGGCGGGTTAATTACCGGTGGATATCATGTGAATGGATGCATTCGTAATGAGGATGGTGCTACATTTGAATTAAAATCAGGAACAATATGTGGAAACTGTGGAGGAAAGGGTTCCGGAATATGTAATGAAGAAGGATCATTTTGTAAAATATCAGGGGGAAGTATAAAGTATAATTCGGCAAATTATGGTGGTGGAATAAATAATTATATCGGATCAACTTGTGAGATATCGGGCGGAAGTATAGAGTATAATTCGGGTGGTGGAATATATAATGAGGAAAAATCGGGTGATAATAATGTAAATATTACATTATCCGGAAACCCTATAATTTCAAATAATACATCCGAAGAAAAGAATAATAATTTATTTATTAATAATGGTAATATGGTAAAATTAGAAAATTTGGAAAGAGAAGCAGACATAAATATAACATGTACAGATCCGAACAATGGGCAAATGGTAGCATATGCCGAGAATGAAGAAGAGATAAATAATGATTTTCAATATATAAACTACGACAGAACACCGGGAGAAACGGCATATGGAATAAAGAAATGGCAATCAAATATTGATGGAGAAGAAGTATGTGGTTTTAGAATTGTAGAATTTATAGACGTTAGTAGTTGGGAAGAACTAAAAAGAGAGGTAGTTACTGATTATGCCAATATAAGGCTTACTGAAGATATAACAGCAGGTGAGAATGATAGTTGTATTATAATCAATCATAATATAAATTTAGATCTAAACGGACATATTATTGATAGAAATTGTGATGAGTCAATTAAAGATGGAAATGTATTTAATATAATGCGTAGTAGCTTAATTATTACTGATAGTAACCCTGAAGCAGATTACGAGGGGAAGATTACTTATGCAATCAATTCATCTAACAATTCTTTACAGGTTCCTGTATATGGTGGAGTAATCACAGGAGGATTTAATAAAGAGTCCGGAGGAGCTATTTATAATTATGGAAATCTAACCATAAAAGGAGGAACCATAGTCGGAAACCGGAGTGAGGATGTTGGAGGAGCTATTTATAATGATGGAAATCTAACCATAAAAGGAGGAACCATAGCCGGAAACCGGAGTGAACGAACCGGAGGGGCTATTCAAAATATGGTAAATCTAACCATAAAAGGAGGAACCATAGCCGGAAACCGGAGTGAGGATTATGGAGGGGCTATATATAATTTTAGAACTTTGATTTTAAAAGATGGAAAAATATCCGGTAATAGTTCCAAAAAGAATGGTGGTGGTGTTTACAATTCAGGTAACTTCAGCCTACAAGGTGGAGAAATATCAGAAAATATAGCAGAAAACGGAGGAGGTATTTATAACGAAAATCCATATAATAGAACGTCAAATATGGAAATATCCAATATAAATAAAATTAATATTACAGATAATAAAAATTTGGAAGGTGAAAATTCAAATTGTTTACTTGAGACTGACCAAACCATAAGTTTTAATTATTCCGGGAACAAAGATATAAATATAGGTATTATGGCACAGAATGATATACCATACGTATTTACAACGGGTATTGAAAATGAAAATTATTCAAAACAAATCAAGAGTTTTTTTAAATCAGATAATTCCGATTATGCAATTGTGGGAGGAAATGCCACAAATTATAATCTTCAAATTGTAAATAACCCGTATGTAATTACCACGGATGACGGATTAACCTATGAAATATATGGTGATGACAATAAAGCCAAGGTCGCAAGCTACTCGGGAGTCAGTTCTGAACTGACTATTCCTGAAAGTATTAATTGTATACCTGTAACAAGTATAGGAGACAAGGCAATTTGTGATTGCTCCGGTTTGGAGAGCCTGACTCTTTCGGAAAATGTAACGAGCATAGGAGATATGGCAATTTGTAATTGCACTAATTTAAAGAGTATAACGATTCCGGCAAGTGTTGTTAGTATTGGAGATGGCGCACTCGAGGGAAATAGTTCTGATTTGACAATTTATACAAATCAATATTCCTATGCGGATACATTTGCCATAGCAAATGGTATAAATGTTTCTTACATTGGAGAACCGGTAGCTACGGAAAAACCTGAAGAAACAACAAGTCCGGCGGAGACGGCAAGTGCCGGAGGGGTAGAAAGCGAAAGTCCTGCAGGATCCTCGGGACCGACGGAGACAACAAGCGCCGGAGCAGTAGAAAGTGGAAGCCCGGCAGAATCTTCAAGTCCGGCAGAGACAGCAAGTGCCGGAGCGGTAGAAAGTGAAAGTCCGGATGCCAGCACAAATCCAAATGAAACAGGAAATCCACAGGAGAGTGAAGAGCCTGATAGCAGCGTAAGTCCGGCGGAGAGCGGAGAGCCTGATAGTAGTGCGAATCCTGCTGAGAGCGGAGAGCCTGATAGTAGCGCAAGTCCTGAAGGAAGTTCAAGTCCTGCGGAGAGCGGAAATCCAGATAGTAGCGCAAGTCCTGAAGGAAGTTCAAGTCCTACTGAGAGTGGAAATCCAGATAGTAGTACAAGTCCTGATAGTAGCGCAAGTCCTGAAGGAAGTGCAAGTCCTACTGAGAGTGGAAATCCAGATAGTAGTACAAATCCGGGAGAGAGCGGAAAACCGGGAGCGGATGAAAGTGCAAGTCCTACTGAGAGTGGAAATCCAGATAGTAGCGCAAGTCCTGAAGGAAGTGCAAAGCCGGGAGAGAGCGAAAATCCTGATAGCAGTGCAAATCCGGGAGAGAGTGCAGCACCGGGAGCAAATGCAAATTCAGGCAATGCATCAAATGCAACTGCTTCAGCTGTTACAAATACAGCAGTAACAACAGCACCTCAAACAGCTACTACCGAAACAAATATAGAAAAGCCGGGTAAAGTGGTAATAAAATCCGTAAAGAAAAAAGGTAAGAAATTAATTGTAAAATGGAAAAAAGTGAAAGGTGCCAAGGGATACCAGCTTCAATATGCCAAGAATAAGAGTTTCAAGGGTAAGAAAGCAGGAGTAAAATCCAAGACAACAAACAAGACCAAGTTTACAATCAATTTGAAGAAGTTTGACGGTAAGAAATGCTTTATTAGAGTAAGAGCATTTAAGAATATAGACGGTAAAAAAGTGTACGGAGCCTGGTCGACCAAGAAAACAATCAAAATGTAACCAAAAATCAATAAATTCAGTTGATAGCCGAAAATCGGCTTAAGTAAGGCTTTTTGAATCAGTAAAAATCGATAATCCCGTTGCAATCATGACTCATTTTTTGGGTCAGGTGCAACGGGAATTTTTATTTAAATTAAGAATACAAGACTTTATATTTAATAATTCGGATGAATGTAAAAAACTCCCTATGTCTACTGTTCTTGACTGCTACAAAACGACTAAATCAAATGTGGATTTGAGTCAAAATACGATTAAATCAAATGGGGATTTGAGTCAAAATACGATTAAATCGAACGGGGATTTGAGTCAAAATACGAATAAATCGAACGGGGATTTGAGTGGAAATACGAATAAATCGAACGGGGATTTGAGTGGAAAATTGATTTTCTCACTTCAAAAGGAAATAAAATATTCGAAAAACATACAATAACACTT
>JAILOA010000223.1 GCA_024691065.1 Lachnospiraceae bacterium
ATAAATGCGTGCCGGGTCCGGTAATACAATACAAAAAATTAAAGTATAATATTATAAAAATAAATGTGTGCCGGATTCTGTAAACCAATACCAATAATTAAAAGAATATTATAAAAATAAAATGTGTGCCGTGTAATTTTAAACAATTCTAAAGAATCATAATGATTCATCTCCAACGTGTTAATAATAATATAATAAATTATTCCAAGAAAGTAAACAATTTTTTTGTCCAATCGGTCCGTTAGAACGGACTTAAAGAAGGGTTGCTTTTTATGATTATAGGTGACTAATCAAAAATATAAAAATTTGAAACATTGATGAGATAAACATACTATGGATTATAGTAAACTCAACAATGGATGTCTGTATACTTAACAATGAAATTAACTATGCATTTTATGTATTTTAATATAGGTTTTTATTGTGATGATTAAGTAAATGTGGTATAATAACAACATCTATTGCGAATCGTATTGTTTCTTGGAACGTCGTTTTAGAATGGACGTATTTATAGGTGGCGAAGTTGTTTTAAACTATGGCATTGAAAGAAAAACATTCGTTCATCTTATACGCTCTTATAAATAATCAAAGGAGGGGAATTACATTGGGAACATTAGCTAGAAGAGAAGACATTGAAAGAGTTGATGACTTTGGTATTGGTGCACCTAATGATGAGTATGCCCAGTATTTTAAAGGTAATTCATATCTCAAGGCATTGACTGATCCGGATGATGGCAATTTAAAATTGTCAAATGTTACATTTGAGCCGGGATGCAGGAATAACTGGCATATTCATCATTCTAAGAGTGGTGGAGGACAGGTGCTTATTTGTACAGCCGGAGAGGGTTGGTACCAGGAGGAAGGAAAGGATGCAGTGAGCCTTAGTCCGGGAATGGTTATCAATATTCCTCCGAACGTTAAGCATTGGCATGGTGCTAAGTCGGACAGCTGGTTTTCACACATTGCCGTGGAGGTGCCTGGTGATGAAACAACCACGGAATGGTTGGAAGAGGTGGATGATTCACAATATAGGAGACTTAGAATACACAAGCAGGCTATCGATGAAGTAAAGAGAATGGTTAAAGGAGACGGAGAGATGGGTAAGATTAAGATATTTATAGCACAACCAATGAGACATAAGTCAGACGCCGAGATTATCGAGGAGCGTTACAGAATTATTGCAAGAATCAATAATGAATTGTTTAAGGGTGAAGAAATTGAAATCCTGAATAGTTATATGGAGGATTTTGTAGATACCACATTGAAGAATAAATCACTTAATTATCTTGGACGTTCTATTCAGTTGCTATCCGAGGCGGATTGCGTATACTTCGGAGAAGGCTGGAGAGAAGCAAGAGGCTGCCATATCGAACACGAATGCGCAGAAAGATATGGATTGAAGATCATAGAGGACTAAAACGGGGGTATGTTACGTTACAGGTTGCTGTACACAGTGAACCCCCTTTGGCAGAATTTAGCGAAGCTAAATTCTGTCACCACGATTTCGATTTTTTTCGGACTCACTGAATGTTATTATTATATTTTGAAAATAGAAAAAAAGCGGGGCAGAAGCCCCGCTTTTTTTCTACTCCACTATTCCTAACACCACCGGTTTTTTCTCCGGTGGAATTACTCCAAATTTGTAAATATCCGGTACCAACTCTAAAGCATTATCCAGCTTGTCTTCATCCGAGGTGTGAAGTTCCATAAGAACATCGCCCTTTGTGACGAAGTCACCGGTTTTCTTTTTAAATATAATTCCTGCCTTAGGATCGATTTCACTATGCAAAAATTCACGTCCGGCACCAAGAACCCCGGCGCATTTTCCGCAAAGCTCGGTATCCATTGAGGTTATATAGCCTTCATTCTCCGAGATAACCTCGTGAATTATAGGTGCTTTTTCAAACTTCTCAGGATGATATATATAATCCGGATCGCCACCCTGAAGCTCTACCATTTTGGCAAATACCTTTAATGCCTCACCTGATGTGATTTTATCCCAAATAGAACCACCTTCAACATTTGATGAGGAACTATCATCATTGGATTCATTAGTTGAGTCAGATAATGTGCTGGTAGCACTTAGCAAATCACTTCCAAGATTCAAGGTTTCGTCATCGTCGTAATTTGCACCACCTGTTAATATGCTATTATCAGCGATTTCCATATCAATCATATCAGAATCGTCAGCATCATTTTTGGTATTACTCTCATAATTTGAAACTGCACGCTCATAGGCCATTTCAAGGTCATTTTCATCTATAAATGCAGGTTCATCGGAATCCGAGTAATTGATGGTTGACTTTTTAAGTGAATCAAAATAGTTAATTTCCGTAGAAATACCAAGTGATTCGAGTGAAAACTCGGAGGAATTAATCTCAAAACCATCGGTAAGTGAATCCTTCAATGCATTTTGATAAAGCTTTGTAATGTCATCTTCAATCATACATTCGGCAAGGACCTTGCATAATTCCTTAACATCCTCGGGACCACCGCCGTTTAGGACTTCTATGGCCTCAACTACTTCAAGATTGTTGCCGACTGCATTTCCAAGAGGAGTATCCATATTGGTAAGGATTGCAATGGTTTGCTTGTTGAAGGTTTTTCCGATATCAACCATAGTTCTTGCAAGGATTCTCGCCTGTTCGAGATCCTTCATAAATGCACCGCTTCCGACTGTAACTTCCAAAACTATTTTATCGCTGCCACTTGCCAGTTTCTTACTCATTACGGAAGAGGCAATTAACGGGATACTGTCAACTGTAGCGGTTACATCCCTTAGTGCGTATATTTTCTTGTCGGCAGGAACGATGTTTTTGGTTTGTCCCATTACGGAAACACCTATTGTATTTAATATCTTAATGAATTTTTCTTCGGAAATATCTGTTTTAAAGCCCGGTATTGCCTCAAGCTTGTCGATGGTTCCACCGGTAAAACCGAGACCTCGCCCACTCATTTTGGCAACCTTGCCACCGCAGGCTGCAACCAGTGGGGCAACCACAAGTGTTGTCTTATCGCCGACACCGCCTGTGCTGTGCTTATCTATTTTCTTGCCGTGAACCTTGGACAAATCAAATATCTCGCCCGAAATCCTCATGCATTCCGTGAAAGAGTAAAGCTCGCGAAAGCTCATACCGTTAAAGTAGACCGCCATGAGAAATGCAGACATTTGATAATCCTGTATTTCTCCGCTTATATAACCATCCACGATATAAAGTATTTCCGCGGGTGACAGCGGTATATTGTTTTTCTTTTTATCTATAATATCATACGCCCTCATAACGACCTCCCGATTATCCCTTCGGAGTAAATTTTAACTCCAAACAGAGTGAATTTTATTATAATAACCGACCGGAGTAAATGTGCCTCCGGTCGGAATTGTACTGATTTTTTTTTCGGCCTTGGATTATATTACAGAGGCATTGCCCGGTAATTGTTTCGGCCTTGGATTATATTACAGAGGCATTGCCCGGTAAATGTTTCGGCCTTGGATTATACTACAGAGGCATTGCCCGGTAAATGCTTCGGCCTGAAATACATTTAATTATAAATCTTCCTGATTAAACATCTTAACACCAAGTTCATTCAAAACTTCTATTGTCTTAGCGTGATCACTTGTCTTCATTGCTATGGAAGCACCATCGTCGTTAAGTGAAAGACCATATATATAATTAATGCTGATGCCTGCATTTGTAATAGCATAAATAACCTTCTTTAAGCTGCCTACCTCGTGAGGCACGCATACAGCAACCACATCGGTTATCTTAGATGTAATTCCTTTCTCCTTAAGCATATTATGAGCCTCTTCCGGTGCATTACACAGGAGACGGAGAATACCGAAATCACTTGTGTCCGCAAGACTTACGGATACGATATTTATTCCACTGTCGCTTATGATTGATAAAATATCATTTACACGACCTTTTTTATTTTCAAGAAATACAGATAATTGTCTTACCATTTTTCATTCCTCCAATCTTTATACATAAAGTTTTCTGTTATCTACTACGTGCTTTGTCTTGCCGTCGCTGTGTGGAAGAGCATTTGGCTCAACAAGCTTAACCTTAACATTGAGACCGATACGCTCACGAAGACGGGCATGAATCTGCTTTGTGAGTTTCTCGAGTTCGCTGATTTCGTCTGAGAAGAAACGCTCCTCAACTTCAACGTGTACCTCAAATGTATCTTCGTTGTTAACACGATCAACATAAATCATATAATGTGGTGTAGTTCCATCGATGGTAAGAAGAGCAGCTTCAACCTGTGATGGGAATACATTGACACCACGAATGATAAGCATATCATCTGTACGACCCTTGAAACGCTGAATTCTGGCCATTGTACGACCACATTCACATTTATCATACTCTAAGTATGTAAGATCCTTGGTTCTGTAACGAAGGAGTGGCATACCCTCTTTGGTAAGGGTAGTGATAACAAGTTCGCCGGTTTCACCATGAGGAACCTGCTTAAGGGTATTAGGATCAATGATTTCCGGAAGGAAATGATCTTCCCAAATATGAAGCCCTTTGTGATACTTACAATCAGTAGCAACACCCGGGCCGCAGATTTCCGTAAGACCATAAATGTCATGTGCTTCAAGATGAAGGATGTCTTCCATCTTGTCACGCATCTCATTGGTCCATGGTTCAGCACCGCAGATAGCAACTTTAAGTTTGATTTTATCGAGAAGGTCTGCATCTCTTAAGTCCTCAGCCACATGTAACAGATATGATGGAGTACATGCAATGGCTGTAGCACCACAGTCAATCATCATCTGGATAAGTTTTTGTGAATTTCCCGAAGACATTGGAATGACAAGAGCGCCAAGGAATTCAGCACCATAATGTGCACCAAGACCACCTGTAAAGAGACCATATCCGTATCCAACCTGAATTATATCATCCTTTGTGATTCCTGCCATAGCAAGGCAACGAGCTGAGCATTCAGCCCAAATATCAATATCTCTTCTGGTATAAACTGCGATTTTAGGTCTACCGGTTGTTCCGCTTGATGCTTGTAAACGAACGAGCTCAGACATAGGTACTGCAGCGAGTCCGAATGGATAATTCTCATTTAAATCCTCATAGGTTGTAAATGGGAGTTTCTCAACATCCTCAATACCCCTGATGTCGCCCGGCTCCAGACCGAGCTGTTGCATTTTGTTTCTGTAGTAAGGTACATTATGATATACCTTATCTACAATTTTGACGAGTCTTTTGCTTTGAATAACTTCAATCTCGTCACGTGACATACATTCCTTAGTTACATTCCAAATCATTAGAAAACCTCCATAAGTAAAATTTTATCTATAAGCCCCGTATAACCGTTTCTTTCTGTTTTTCTCGGCATACATGAGCTTGTCGGCTTCGTCGTATTCCTTGTCTAAATCCGTGGATTCATCACAGATAAATATTCGGAAGCCGATACTTGCATCAATTATATATTCCTTTCCGGATGTCCGGTTACATTCCGAAATAAAGGAATGAAAATGCTTCCCGTATTCAAAAACCTTCTTTTCCGCGAGTTTTAAATCGGTTTCATCAAATAAGCCGCAAACAACGAATTCATCGCCACCGATTCGGGCAACGATGGAATTCACATCGGTAATTTTGGTTAAAATGTCAGCAATACAGGTAATTGCTATATCTCCGTCATCATGTCCAAATGTATCATTTATGAATTTCAAATTATCCAAATCGATACTGACGATGAAACCAAGTCTGCCGAAATTCGCAGGATTTCTTATAAGCGCCGCTGACTCCTTCAAATATCCGCGCCTGTTGTAAATCTTTGTAAGGGCATCATAGTAGGATATTTCGGAAAGCTCTTCGTTATTACGTTTAACAAGCTCTAAGTCCTTCTTAAGCTCTTCGTTTGCGAGCTTTTGCTTCTTAAACAGTTTAAATATCTTTAATGCCATCGAAAGATGTACATTAATAGGAGAGATACAGTCGATTGTATCTACATCCGTCTCTGAAAGGCTGAGACCGTAAAGCTCCTTACCTAAGAACATAGGCATAAGAGTCATGGTTACTCTTTCATCCGGTAAATATTCATTATTTATAACTTCATAATATTCTAAATGCTTTGCTTTTCCGTTTTCAGGAAGCTTTACAACACCCTCGTCATTATCACAATAAGCGATAAGCTCTATGTTTTCATTTTGTATCCACTTAAGCTTGGAGCGGTATTTCAATGTATTTTCAAAGGTGTAAATATACATTTTCTTAAAACCGATTCGCTTAAGCTTTTTAAATATAACATTATATGAGTCTGCCGAATCTTCTTTGAAGTTCAGCATGTAATCGGATAAGAAGTTCGATATCTCCGAGATACTCGTTGCATTTTGACGCTTTGCCTGGAAGAGCTTGTCAACAAGCCTTATCATAAATCTGTAAAGGCTTGAGTAGAGCTCGGAAAACCTGAAGCGGTCAAATGGATCCGAAAGCCTTTGAAAATAAAGGTATTCCATAGCGGTCATAACATTTATGACATTATCCATCGAGGTGTACTTGAATTCATCCATCACAACGATGGTCGAAAGTGTATGATGGATAATCTTTTTGTTGCTGCCAAAGTCCTTGCTTTCGATACATTCTTCAATTAAATTGAAGAGTGTGGAAAAGCGTTCCTTGATAAGATTCAGTGATTCATCATTTACATACTCTTCAAAAATAATCTCGAAGATTTTATCTATGTCAATCGTAAAGTTCGAAAAATCATGAATCCCCATACGTTCATAAAGCGATATGAATTCGAATTCGTCGCATCCGCAGGAATTCCTCTGGATGAAAAATGTATTGATATCCTTTCTGGAAACCTCCCCATTCAGGAACTTATCAACCTCCATAATTGACTTGTAGGCAAGCATATTAGGGCTGCTTTCCACGGTCGTAAGAGGAGGAAGAAGACTGAATGCAGCGGGCGAGTTGTCAAATCCGGAAACTAAAATGTCGTCTCCAACAGAAAGTCCGCGCTTTTCAAATACCCTGTAGCCACTTACGGCCATCAGATCATTTGCAAAAATGACTGCCTCCAAATCAGGGTTCCTGTCCAGAAGTTCCTCCACACAGGAGTCACAGTCCGACTCAAAGGTTCCGTAAACAACTCTGTTCTCGATATATTCGATGTTGTTTTCAAGGAGTATCGACTTATATATGGCCAGTCGTTCCTTGGCGTCCATATTGGTAAGAGGACCACTTACAAAGCCTATCCTGGTAGCATGGTGCTTTTGAATCATATGCTCGATGCTGTCCTTCAGGCCTGAATAGTTATTGAATACAACACAGGGATATCCCGGTACCTCGGTGAAAAGCATAATCTTAGGAATGTCCGGTAAATTGTCAAGAAAGTTAAGCTGTTCCTGTGTTTTAACCCTGGTTCCTATGGTACCGAGCATGACATACAGAATATCGATGTTCTTTGAAGAAATAAATTTGTAAATCGTATTGTATTGATAATTAAAGTCATTTTCAGTTGTAGCATTAAAGGTTTCCAAGTATTTCATTGGAAATATAAACAGGTTGGCGTCCTTATACTTGGCGCCAAGAGCTGCTCCTATACAAGCCTCACGGCTGAAATTATTATCCAGGTCATCTATCAGAAAACCTATATTTAGTCTTTTCTTCATATGCATCACCTTGATTTAGGATACACTCGGGAGTAGAGAAAAAGCCCCGAATGAAACATTGATAATTATAAAAATTCCCCTTTAAAAGCCTATAAAATCGAATGAATATATTTTATCATATTTATTATTTATAAACAAGTACCGAAAAGACAACTTTCTTTTTTTTCTCTTGCTTTTATTACGATACTTTGCTAAAATAATTTTTGTTGGTATGGATTATGTAGTTCGGAAAATGTTTTATTCCTTTATTTGAAGATTTTTATCATGCAAATGTATAGAAATGGTCGTTTCCGACTATGTTCAACCCGTGCAAAGATAAAAAATACGTGAATGAGAGGTAAAAAAGATGAGTTGTTTAAAAATTGAAAAAGTCATCGGAAGAGAAATCATCGATTCCAGAGGTAATCCAACAGTTGAGGCAGAGGTAGTTCTTTGCAATGGTACAATCGGAAGGGGAGCAGCTCCTTCAGGCGCATCAACAGGACAGTTCGAAGCACATGAGCTTCGTGATGGAGATAAGAGTAAATTCGGTGGAAAAGGTGTTGCTACCGCTGTTAATAACATTAATACTACAATTAATGAAGTATTAAAGGGTATGGACGCATCTGATATTTATGCAATTGATGCAGCTATGATTAAGGCTGACGGAACTCCTAATAAGAAGAATCTTGGTGCTAATGCTATCCTTGCTGTTTCTATCGCTTCATGTGATGCAGCTGCTAAGGCACTTAACATTCCTTTATACAGATTCCTTGGTGGTGTAAACGGAAACGTACTTCCACTTCCTATGATGAATATCTTAAATGGTGGTGCTCATGCTACTAACTCAGTAGATACACAGGAATTCATGATTATGCCTGCCGGAGCTTCTACATTTAAAGAAGGTTTAAGATGGTGTACAGAAGTATTCCACGCACTTGCTGCTCTTCTTAAGAAAGAAGGAAATACTACAGCAGTTGGTGATGAAGGTGGTTTCGCACCAAACCTTGAAAGTGATGAAGATACAATCGAGCATATCCTTCAGGCTGTTAAGGATGCAGGATATGAGCCTGGTAAAGATTTCGTAATCGCTATGGATGCTGCTTCTTCAGAGTGGAAGAGCGAAAAGGGAATTGGCTTCTACAAGCAGCCTAAGTCAGGTAAGGAATTCACATCAGATGAGCTTATCGCTCACTGGGAGTCACTTGTTGACAAGTATCCTATCTACTCAATCGAAGATGGTCTTGATGAGGAAGATTGGGAAGGATGGCAGAAGATGACTGCTAAGCTTGGTGACAAGGTTCAGCTCGTTGGTGATGACTTATTCGTTACTAATACAGAGCGTCTTGCTAAGGGTATCAGCCTTGGTGCCGGTAACTCAATCCTTATTAAGGTTAACCAGATCGGTTCTATTTCCGAGACACTTGAAGCTATCAAGATGGCTCATAAGGCCGGATATACAGCAGTTACATCACACCGTTCAGGTGAGACAGAGGATACTACAATCGCTGATCTTGCAGTTGCATTAAACACAGGTCAAATCAAGACCGGTGCTCCTTCAAGAAGTGAAAGAGTTGCTAAGTACAATCAGCTTATCCGTATCGAGGAAGAGCTTGGTGATTCAGCTAAGTTCCTTGGCTTCGGTGCTTACAACATTAAGAAATAATTAGAATGTTTTAATAGTCTATTATTAAGAATGTTCTTGGTATCTTATATATTAAGGTCTCCGGATATATGTCCGGGGACCTTTCTTTTTCTGAATATATGAAAATGGTTTGTTTTTTTGTATAAATATAAATGTGTAAAATAAATTTATTTGAGTAAATATGGGATAATTAAAGATTTTTTAGATGATATAAAATGTATTTTTTTAGGATAAAAGATTTATAATTTTGGCTTAAATGTTGAAAACTGATTTTTTTCCTAAAAAAGACGGCAATTTTTAAGTGAGTTGGTATTTAAAAGTTGACACGATTTAAAGTTTCAATTATACTAGAAAAGGCTGATTTAATAGCGTTCTAAATGGGGATGGCGCTGAATTGAAAGGACTTTAGATATGTTAGATATAATTTATTGTGTAGTTTGCATTGTATTATTCGTGGCTATCGCGTTCGTGATACCGATGATTATAAATAAATCAAGACTTAAAAAGGAAAAGGGGAAAATTCATCCGGGAATCAGGGCAGGTGTTGGAATCGGTGGATTTGTCTTAGGAGCCGGATTATTTGCATTTTTATATCTTAATTCTTATTATCACGCAGTTTCCGATGAGGTTGCTCCATATATACAGGATCACGAAGGTGTCAAGGTTACCAGAATTTCAAAAGGATGGTTCTTCGACGGAGCTGAATCCGAGAGGGCATTCATATTCTATCCGGGAGCAAAGGTCGAAGCAAAGAGCTATGCACCGTTCCTCAGTAAAATGGCATTAAGCGGAATAGATTGTTTCCTCGTGGAAATGCCTTATGAATTAGCTGTTTTTGATGTAAATGCAGCGGACTCCATAATGGACAACTATGAATATAACGAATGGATGATCGGTGGTCATTCACTTGGTGGAAATATGGCAGCGAAGTATGCCAAGGGTAAGGAAGATAAGTTTAAGAAGGTTATTATGTTAGCTTCCTATCCTTCGGTGGAGCTTTCCGATGATGTGGAATTCCTTTCTATATTCGGAAGCAAGGATGGTATCCTTAATTTCCTGACTTATGAGAAAAACAGGGCTAAGTGGCCTGAAAACTGGGGTGAAGAGATTATAAAAGATGGTAATCATTCGCAGTTTGGAAATTACGGTAGACAGGACTTTGATGGCAAGGCCGGGATTACGGCTGATGAACAACAGCAGCAGACGGTCGAATTGATTTTGGAGAGTTTGGAAGAAGAATAAATTTTCTTTAGGAGAATTGCAAAGCAATTCTCCCAAAAGACAAAATAAATGGAGAATCGCTTGCGATTCTCCCAAAAGACAAATTCAAGCCAGAACACCTAGTGTTCTGGCTTGAATTTTTCTGATTTACATCAAAGGTGCGAAGAGCTTCAATATCGCTCCCATCACCACATAAACCCTATATTTCCAATCTTTTTTAATACTATCCAGTGTGATTTCCCTGCATTTTGCAAGGGTCTCGTCGAAGTCTTTTTCGATGTCGGTTATACATGGTACGTTGTACATCAGTGTGGCGCATTCAAAATGGTGATAGAGGGATCTAAAGTCCCAGTTTATTGTGCCTACAACGGCTTTCTTGTCGTCGCTGCTGCATACCTTCGCATGTACAAAGCCCGGTGTATATTCATAGATTTTCACTCCGGATTTCAGGAGGTTTTTATAATGTCTCTTAGCAAGGGCGTAAGCGTATTTCTTGTCCGGGATTCCCGGGAGTATAAGTTTTACGTCTATGCCCCGTTCGCCCGCGAATCTAAGGGCTGTTTCAAGTGTGTCATCCAAAATGAGGTAAGGTGTCATAATGTGTACATAGTCTGTAGCACGGTAAAGTATATCTATATAAACATTTTCTCCTACCTTGTACTCATCGAAAGGTGAGTCACAATAAGGTATGACATAACTCTTGGTATTATTTTTGATTTCCTAATTATTTATGTCTGATTTTTCCGAAGCTTCACTATCGGAATTCTTGCCTGAAGTAGCAATCTTATTTGCGGATTCAGTCTTGGATTTTTTGTCTGATTTTTCTTCTTTATTCCTGTTAAGGTTTAGCTCAGGTATTTCCAAATCATAGTTTTTCTCGCCAAGATTCCACATTTGCAAAAACATTCTTGCAAAGGAAAATGCAGCGTCTCCTTCAAGTTTTATCGCTGTATCCTTCCAATGACCGAAACGCTCAACCCTGTTTATGTATTCATCTGCGAGATTTACGCCGCCGGTGAATGAGACCTTTCCGTCGATTACGGTAATTTTTCGGTGATCCCTGTAATTATAGGCGGTTGAAAGAATCGGTTTAATAGGCAGGAATGGCTTACATTTAATTCCAAATAATCTTACCAGCTTG
>JAILOA010000027.1 GCA_024691065.1 Lachnospiraceae bacterium
TTCAGAGCAGATAAGAACTATGATTGAAAATGGTGACCTCACAAAAATGGTTGTGAGGTCACCATTTTCAATCATAGTTCTTATCTGCTCTGAATTAACCTGCTTATTCTTAAATAATTGTTTCTCCTTAAATATATCAACTATGCTCTCTACTACTTTTTCATACTTTAGTTTCCCTGAAGCGATAGCATTTAACATTACTTTGTGCTTTGGATCAACAAGAATCTTCTTAGCGATATAATCTCCAAGGCGTTGATATCTCTGCTCTAAGGTGCTTTCCTTTTGAGATACTATTTTGCGCTCTGCACTACCTGTAAAGATATAAGAAATTAAATCTTTTGCGCCTTCTTGCTTTGCACTGGTTACATTTGCGCCCGCCTGCTTTGTACTGATTACATTTGCATCCTTCGCTTTAACCTGCATAGCAGCCTCCTGCTTAGCAGCCTCCGGATTTGCAGTAGACACATTGTTTATGAAATCCACATAGGACTTCTCCAACTGCATACTGTCCGTTTCAATCTTCTTCCATGCAGTATAATCAAACTTCTTATTCTGCTTCAAAAACTCCTTAAATACAGGGTTCTTTGCAAGATCCTCCGCTCTCTTTTTAAATGTACCATCACTGAATTTTGCTATAATTTCATTCTTTGTGTTAAGCACTTTAAGATCAGGTACATTTAATCCAAGCACTTCCTGAATATAATCCCTAGCATAATATGTAAGCGCTGCCTCGTATGGATCCGTCTGCTCGTTGTTAGTAAGGAGATCATCGAAACTCTTTCCAATCTGCTTTAGTCCAATACTTAATGCATCTATTATAACCTTGCGGTTTCTTTTTATTGTTGTAAGATCCTTGCCACGCGGTATATTAACCTCATGCAAGTCATAAACATCATTCATGTCATTACCGGTAAGATGTTGGATACCACTATGAATAAAGTGTATAGGTGCATTTCCGCATGTGTAATCCGATGAAATAATCAACTTATCTCCCATCCCCTGACGAAGAATGGCATAATTTGTAATTATGTCCGGAAGCTCATCTTTTAGCTTTTCGGATGCAGTTAATCTGACTGTTCCGTAATCATTCCACTTCTTGAATATACTTTTTCTCTTGGTATAATAGGTTTCGGTAGCCTGCTTAAGTTCCCTGAATTTATCGTTGATATCTGAAGGAGAATAGCCATCTCCTCCATCATTGTGCTCCAGCATTTGGATGGTTTCACTAAGGGAACGCTCCATATTTCTAAACAACGTTGTTCCTACCAGGCCAATCTGCCTCTTGGCATTCTCCTCTGCATTCAAGGCAATATTATCAAAACCCGGATGTGAGTGTAAAAGAATCTTTTGGAACTCTTTAAGTCTCTTAAGTGTATCATCTAAATATATGTTATATAAATCATAATTATGCTTAATTGTCTGTATCTCCTTCTTAGGAAGTGAGCCTATAATCTCACCCTCAACATGTAATCTGTCTGACTTTCCAAACTGAATATTTCTTGCACTGATTACGCTGTTGCCATCTACAACTGCCTTCAGAAGTTCTGCCTGATAACAATGGTCCTTAAGAGCAGGGTCAAGAACATCCCTGTACTTTTCTCCCCACTTTTCTTCAAGTGTTTTACCATCTACCAAAAATGCATCCTTCTTGGTTAATCCCGCTGTTCTTAATAAAACACGATATTCATCACTGAGGACATTGTTTATTGTCTCACTTATTAATGTCGAAGCAGTTTTACCTGATTCTCCGACTATATTGTTATCATTTATCAATTCTATAACTTTATCCGGATCATCATCAGGTAATGCACTGAGCAAATCCTTCAAATAATTCATTTTCATATCATAAACAAATGATTTAGACATTTCAGAATGAACTTTACTATCAATCTTTTTCTTACTGTTTTCGATTGCCCGGTCCTGAATCGGTTTGAAGGCTTTCTTAAACCCGCTTACATCCTTTCCGTTTAAATATTTAATATACGCCTTCTTATCAATATTTTTAACACCTTCAAATTCAGGTGATAATTCGCCATTTTCACCAAACATCATCATATATGATGAATATAGTTCACCATAATTTTCAATTGAATGATCTGCCTCTTTAACAATAGTACCAAGATCCTTACCTGCATATTTGTTAAAAATGTCACCGACAAAACTTCTATTTGCGGCAATAGATGCAGCACTTTTAAATGTCGTTTCCTGTGTGTTACTTTTAAGCTCTGTTAAATATCCTCCTTCTACCGGATAATATATCTGCTGGATTTTACTCCAGAATGTCAACATATCATCGCTTTTCTTATTTCCCATTAAATCCTCGGAAATCTGTAATCCGTCGAGTCCAAGCTTGTTACTAAAAATATTTGGTCTCTCCTGCATAAAGTTTATAATTAATGTATTTACAAATGCCATATCCGTTAATTCATTCTTTATCTTATCAGGATTATCATAATCAATATCAGCAATACGGTGATTTTTAACTTTTTCGGTTGATTTCAACAAAATATCATTCCAATATCTTACTGAAGCTTCGAATTCCTCTTTACTATTTGCTTCCTGAGTAGGATGGTCCTCGCAAGCTTTTAAAAATGCATTGATCAATTCTACGTCATTACTTGCATCAATACAATTACTAAGAGTGTAATCATCCCTGGTTGCTAAAACCCATAGAGTAAATAAACTATGTATAGTATTATGGCGGAGATTTTTATCCACTAATTTAACCTTATTACTAATATTATCACCCCTAAAGTTTTTGGAAAGATTCATAACTCTTTGTAATGCTTCTTTACCGATATCAATTTTTGTATCATATTTGAAGTCTTTCAAGGATTGGTTATTTTGATTTACAACTTTATCAATATAATTTCCATTTTCATCCTTGTTAAATTTCAAAAGCCATGAATAGTAATCCTCACTTGGTTTTTTGATTCTTGCCTTGGATTCAGCTTCTTTAGCCTTTTCCTTTTCATAAAACTTCAAATATGATACAAAAAT
>JAILOA010000246.1 GCA_024691065.1 Lachnospiraceae bacterium
ACATATAACAACAGCTCTTCCAATTTCTTTACTTAACTCAATAGTTTTCTTATGTAATAAATCTGCTTCTTGCTTACTTAAAAAATCACTATTCCTCATCTCGGAAACAAATGGAAAATAAGAAAATTCCGGAAAGACAAGAATATCAATGTCGGAATCCTTTACTAACTTCATCGCCTTTTCATATTCTGTCTTATTCCCCATATCATCAGTCTGAAAATAAAGTCCCACTTTAACTGATTGTTTTTGAGCAAACGGTAATGTAGTTTGAGTAACTCTAGTCTCATTCTCTGATTTTGATTTGATTCCACACTGTGTTTCAATTACTTTTATTAAATAGTCCATAGCATCGGGCTTTTTAAAATCAAACTGACCATGCATAATTCTAATTAGTGTGTATCCATGCTTAGCAGCTTCAATATCCCTTATACTATCATAATATGCTCTTACTTCATCTCGATCTTTTGGATAATTATCTTTCGCCTGAACATCCTTGCAAGCTTTTATCCATAATTCTTTATCATAGTTCAACTCAATATCAGAATACGAAATCAATGAAACTCTTCGTGCTTCTGAAAAATGCTGTCTCTCATCGTACTCAATGATTAGTTTCTTACTTTCACAAACAAAATCACATCTTAAAGTGATATTTTTCTTTGCAAAATTTTTATTGCCACGATATGATGATAACCCTTGATAAAGCTTTTCATATACTCCGGTTATATCTGCCGGTGTTTTCATCCAAGAATATGTTTTTTCACACACAATATCACCCTCGCATATTTTATTTAATAATAATTGCAGAGAGTTTTTTTGTTCTATAACTCCTTTAACTGGAATTGATATCTTTTCATATTTCTCAACATTTTTTGTTTTAGATAAATTATTTATCTCATCTTCAATAACTTTCGGATTATCTTGTTTCTTTTCAATAATTGTTTTTTTAGAAGTTTTAACCGGATGTGTATCAACATTCTTATGATTATATTCAATCTTAAAACCCAATTTTTCAAAAAAGCGAACTGTCTCTTGTCCTCCTTGAAAATCAGCTTTACTTATTTCTTCTCCAAAATGAACCTTATACGCCATTCCCCTTATGTGTTTTGCAGGATATTTTTTTTCGTTATAAACAAGAAAAGTAGATTTAGCTTCCGGGAAATCAATATTACTATTATTAAATATTTTAATTGCCTCTATAACATCCTCTGATGTTATTTCAGTCCATTTTATTCTTGCCATCACTTTCTCCCATCTTATTATTGATAATTGTTATTTTTACCCCTGGTCCATATATATAATTCCGCTCATCATTAAGACACTGTAATTCTAACCATTGTCTTTTCTTCTCTTTACCAAATGGATTATTATTAGTAACAGGTTTATAATCATTATTATGACCACACTTAATAAGGGCAAGAACATTGTAAAAACAAGCACCGGATGCCCATTCATTTCAGAACTTTTCTCAGCGCTAAATATGAGAATATAATCTATTCCAAATCCTAATCCAATAGTAATGATAAATATTGTCACTTCCACAAGAAGCACTTTTATCACTTTCATTTAAAATACCTCAATTATATAATTTACAACTGTAAATATATTGTTTATTATTCAGCATTTCAACCACTTGCCTGACTGTGCACTAAATGTTACGTTTACTTCAGCGTTTCAACCACTTGCCTGACTGTGTCTTAAATGCTTCGTTTACTTCAGCATTTCAACAACTTGCCTGACTGTGCACTAAATGCTTCGTTTACTTCAGTATATCAACCACTTGCCTGACTGTGCATTAAATGCTTCGTTTACTTCAGCATTTCAACTACTTGCCTGACTGTGTCTTCGATTGACGCCCCGCTTTCCTCTATCGTTACATTTGCATACTTTTCATAAAGCACGGACCTGGTTTCAAACATTTCATCGAGCGTCTCTCCCTCGTGAAGCACGACTCCGCGGGCCTTAACGTCCTTAAGCCGCCTGTACAACTCTTCTTTTTCAACCTTCAGATAAATGATTGTTGCATCCGAAGCCAGCTTCTCCATGGCCTCCGAGCTGTAAACCGCGCTACCGCCTGTAGCTATAACTGTCCCGGTTACATCCAGACTTT
>JAILOA010000248.1 GCA_024691065.1 Lachnospiraceae bacterium
AAAGTCTGCCGTAAATGTGGCTAATGAATCGAATACCGAAGCATCAATTGAAGAGATGCTTGTTGATATTTCGGATGGTGATGAGACGCCTATCATTAACCTCGTAAACAGCCTTATTGAAAAGGCTTTCATAGAAAATGCCTCCGATATTCATATCGAGCCGTTTGAAAAGATGACCACCGTTCGAATGAGAATAGACGGTGCGATGGTTGATTATGTTACTCTTCAGAAAAATATTCATGCATCACTCGTTGCCAGAATTAAAATTATGTCGGACCTGGACATAGCAGAGCGTAGAGTACCTCAGGACGGGCACTTCAGAGTTCGTATCAGAGATCAGATTGTCAATGTCCGTGTTTCCGTCATACCGACAACCTTTGGTGAGAAGGTCGTAATGAGAGTCCTTTCAAACAATGCCAACATTGATTATGCCGATTCTTTCGGTATGAATGAGGAAAATTATAACAAGGTTCAGAAGATGCTTCAATCTCTGAATGGAATTATATATGTTACGGGGCCTACAGGTTCCGGTAAATCAACGACTCTTTATATGATTCTTGCGGCTCTTTTAAAGAAGCCTGTAAATATCTCAACGATTGAGGATCCGGTTGAGAAGAACCTTCCAAGGCTTAACCAGATGCAGGTTAACAATATTGCGGGACTTACATTTGAAATCGGTCTTCGTGCCCTGCTTCGTCAGGACCCGGATATCATAATGGTTGGTGAGACCCGTGATACCGAGACTGCATCCATATCAGTGCGTGCCGCTATCACCGGTCACCTCGTACTTTCGACACTCCATACCAACGATGCCGCTTCTTCGGTTATAAGACTTGTTGATATGGGTATAGAGCCTTATATGCTTTCATCCGCATTGGATGGAATTATAGCTCAAAGACTTGTAAGAAAGGTCTGCCCGAATTGTGCAAGAGTCGGTAGGCTTACCGAAGCGGAGGCTGAGTACATCGGTTATGACATACCTGAAGTAAAGATTCCTGTCGGATGCACTCAGTGTAAGGGCTCAGGTTATTCGGGCCGTATTTCTATCCACGAAATTCTGGTAGTAGATAAGCCTGTCAGAGCTATGATTTCTGCCGGAGCCACCACAGAGGAATTAAAGGAATATGCTATCGAGCATCAAGGGATGAAAACCCTCAAGCAAAGCTGTATAGAGCTTATTGAAAAAGGTGTAACAACGATGGAAGAGTTAAGAAGAGTTGCATTCTATGATTAAACACCTTTATGTTTCAAATATGCCAAGTGGTAAAGGAGAAGTTTTATGGCATATTATATTCACTTTAAAAATAACATTAATTTTAAGGGGTTGCGGGTAGCGTAACCCCTCTTTTGTGTTTATAAAAACACGGGATTTTTATTACATTTTTTTTTTGATAGGGGAATAAACTAAAAAAGCCTTTAAATTAAGGGGTTAGAGGTGCATAAATTGTCTTAAAATTATCACAAAATCTTAATAATTATTTCATTATTTAATGTATGTTTTTTGTTGAAAAAAAAGAATAAATGTGGTATCATATACACAGTATAGACTAAACGGGTAAGTTTATAAAAATTTTATAATGTTAAAATAATTATTAGAAATGGCCGAAGTGCCCTTTGCGTGTACTTCTTAGGCTGTATCTGATAGTTTATAATGGAGTTGAACACTTGGGAAACTATATTTGTCCAGGTAGAATGAGTTGAACGATTATGTAAATGATGAGTATGCCCAAGTAATATTGATGGAGTTGAACACTCTGAAAACTTTGTTTTTTGAGTGATTAAAATAAATACCCGGAAAAGGTTTATGCGTATTACATTCAAATAACTGAATTCAGGGAATGAAAATTGTACATTAGGATTCAGGAAATGAAAATTGTACATTAGGATTTAGGAAATGAAAATTTGAATGCAGCGTAAAAACTTACAAAAGGACAAAAAGTGTCCCTGCGTTCATAAGTAAGAAGTGAAGCAGATTAAAGAATGATTGCTTTACCATTTAGGGTTTGGATATTGTGAGTTGGCGCACCCGGGACCATATTCGGAGGTCCCTTGAGTTGAGGTGATATTTATGAATGGGTATATAGATGAATATGAGAAAAAGAAGAAAAAAGGTGGTTTTACCTTAGTTGAAATGCTTGTTATTTTAGCTGTAATGGCCATTATTTTAGGACTTTCCGCAGTGGGAGCCCTTGGTTGGATTGCGCATTCAAAGCAGCAGCAGAACAAGGAATCGGCAAGGACCATCTTTCTTGCTATGCAATCAAGACTTTCCGTTTCCGAAAGCAGAGGCGTATTAGACGATGTAAAGTCGGATCTTACAAAGTACTCAACACAGATAAAGCTTGAGGATAAAGGAGCTTTTGGACTTCCGACTGAAAAGGACAATGAGGGAAATGTACACATTTACTCATATATTGCAATCGAAAAGGGAGATTATACATCAGACTCAAAGTCTGAAGAGAAGTCATTTCTCTTTGGTCTTATCGAACCATATATCTTTGAAACATCAGTATTAGACGGTACTTTCGTAGTTGAATTCGATTTGACTGCGGGCACCGTTCATTCTGTTTTCTACAGCAGCACAATTAAGAAATTTGACTACTCAAAAACCGGAGTATCAACTGCATTAACAACCTATCATATCAACGCGGATTCACGTGATGATTCCAAACTTGAGGATTGCGGAGTAGGTTATTATTCAGGAGAGCAGGTAAATGTAGCTGCTTTGTCTTCAATCAATTTAAGAATCACAAACTTCTCACTTAACAACGATGAAACACTTAACCTGAGATTTGCAAGTAACTCGGTTAATTCGGACATCGATACAAAATTTACAATTAAATTCTATGAGAAGAAGGATGGTGACACAGGTCAGGTTATCGATAATGACCACTTGCTTTTTAAGACCGTAATTACAAAGGATATCTTCTTATCGGGCAAACACGAAGATGATGCAAACGGAAAGAGATCTATATTTGCAAATCTTACACTCACCGACAAAAACGGTACCAATGTGACAGCGCCATTTATCGTAAGTTACAACGGTACTTCTTACGAACTCATACTCGATGCGGCAATGTCATCCGAAAAAATGGCATACCTCTTAAGAGATGAGGATATGGGAATAAGTTCCATGAACGGCCTCAGTATCACAAGGCTTGACGATGTTATTTCAGGATTTAATCTTCCGAAGGATATCTTTGCGGTAGCTGAAATCGGTGTCAATGAGAATGCAATCGGAAACCAGGAATATACACTGGGTTCATCCCTTACATCAACAACCGAAAATACTATGTTTGCATCAGATGTATCAACAGAGACCGGTGATGACGGAACATATGATTTATATAGTATTTCAAAAAATCGTCATTTAAATAATGTCCGTTTTATGGAGAAATATTATAATACTGAAAAACCAAATCAGTTAAGAACATATGGACTTATTACAAATCTTAACTGGAATTCCAATATACTTTACGGAATGGATTCCTCCTGTATACCGCTCAATGCGACAGAGGATGTATTCCCTTCAATCAAGAGTCTTTCTACTAAGGCAACCCTCGATGGTAGCGGATTTTCACTTCAGAATTTCAGACTTGGATATGGCTCAAATGTAGATCTCGGAAGTTACGGTTCGACCGATTCCGAAAATAAAGCTGAGGCTCTTGGAATTGTTGACGTGAATAACGGAACAATCGAGAATTTATATTTCAGTAAATCAGCAGTTTCAATCAACGAGGATGAAGCTTCAAGTTCCGATGCTTCAATAAGCAGGGTGGTTTCACCGTATCTTAAGAGCATAGGTATGCTTACCGGTGAGAACTACGGAAACATAAGCAATATTTGCTTCTATTCAACCAATACGGTATCGGCATTTATTGACTACAGTAAGGTGGATGTGAGCAGAACCGACGGTGCCGGAATAGGAATGGTAGCAGGAAGTATGAATCTTGCAAACCAGGAGAGTATCACAAGACTTTTAATCAGAGGTTCGGTGGAAGGTTCGATTAATAATGTCGGAGATGTAAGTTTTACCGAGACATCTATAAACGGTGAAAGTGAAAATTCGGGCTATAGATTCGCAGGTATCGGAAGTGTTTGCGGTTACGCTGCATTTACCGATTCTTCAAATACAACAATGATCGGTGAAGACAGACAGAGCATAGAGGCAGTTCATACTACCATGAGAAGCGGCCTTAATTCTCTTGCAAAGAAGTCGATTCTCAATCAGGCTTCGGTAAGCGGTAATATGTTTACGGGTGGTTTAATCGGTAACTTAAACACAACAGCTGAGAGTACCGATACATCACATCAGGTAATAAATGTATTTAACGAAGGTTTTATTTCGGCATTAAGTAATCCTAGTGATGATGCGGATAAGCTTGCTTCCTACGAAGAAGAGGATGCGGTATTTGATACCCTTAAAGGTTTCTTCACAGGTGGAATCGTCGGATATGCATATAATTCAAGAATTGCAACCAGCACATATACTATGAAGGATACTTCAAAGACAACTGTTTACTCAAATTCAAATACGGCAAATGCACAGCTTAAGGCCGATGCGAAAGGTTTCTTTGTCGGTGGTATATGCGGTTTCTGTGATACAAGTAACATTGAAAGCTGTAAGACTTCGGCAGGCGGTTACCTGGTAGGTTATGACTATGTCGGCGGTATTACAGGTGGTATGAAGAGTGAGGATACAACCTCAACAGAATATGTATTGATTTCAGGAAATACAACCAATAAATCATATGTAATCGGACATAGCTTCGTTGGTGGTGTTGCAGGATCAAATCGTTCCGGAAGTAAGATTGTAAATTGTAACAATGACGGTGCGGTTGCAGGTTATGGAATCGATATCGGCGGAATCGTAGGAAAGAATGTAGGTACAACCGAGAAAGAAGCTATTATCAGCAATTGTTCATCAACTCTTTACGATTACGGAAGTGAAATTTTCAATCTTGTTAAGAATGTTTGGAAATTCTTCGGTTCCAATGTCGGAGGTCAGGTTGGTTTCAATGAAAACGGTACCGTTAAATATTCAGGTCAGGATTCATCGGATGATGAAACAACAGTTTCTTCGGTTTCTGTAGGTAAAAATAATGTCGGTGGATTCATCGGTTACAATGGAACTAACGGTAACCTTGATCTCGGTGATGCAGCCGGATATGTAAGCGGACGTGTTTACGGTACAGGTGACTGTGTCGGTGGATTTATCGGATTAAATGTTGAAAAGGACATTCTCAGCAAGAATATTACGGTTTCAACAAATAATATCGAAGGAAATTACATCGTAGGCGGTGTTATCGGTGCTAATATCATACAGGCAGCCGAAGATACCAAGATGGAAATTAAATATAATAACCCTATTTCAAAGATTACAGGTAAGGCAGTAGTAGGTGGTTTGATTGGTTACAACAGACTTGTAAACAACTTAACCAGAGATGTACTTTCACCTTACAATGCAGATGAAGATGATTATTACAAGACATTTATCAAAGTAAACAGCAGTACAAATATTATTTCGGATGCGGGTAATTTTTCAACCGATGTAAATCATGTATTTGCTATAGACGGTGAGAGTTCTGCGGGAGTTGAATTTAACGATGCTGAAGTATGTGCAATTACATACGGCGGTGGCATCCTTGGTCTCTCTGCAGCAGACAGTAAGGTTGTTATCAAGGATGCAATCAATAAGGGTAAGATTTCCGAAATCGGTACAAAGGCCGATAAAATAAAAATTTCCGATATTGTAGGTTCTTCGGTTTCTGAAACGGAATATACAGGAATCATCGGTGGAATCACAGGATATGCTGATTCAAATACAGTTATAGATAATTGCCAAAACTTAGGATCGCTTGACTTCAAATATAGCTGTTACGGTTCTATAGTTGGCATTAATTCCGGATAT
>JAILOA010000029.1 GCA_024691065.1 Lachnospiraceae bacterium
TGCTTTTTACTAAGGGAATGATACATCTCAATTTTTATTTGGGCATACTTTTATGTCTCTTTGATTTATTTGTGCCTATTAAGTCTTTCTATGATCAGGAAGCCAGGCTTACGGTAATGAGCGCATGTATGGATAGAATTGAAGCGTTGTTTGCCGAGGAGGAACTTGATGATGCCGGAACCGAAGCTTTGACAGAGAAAAATGCACCGGAAATTGAATATAAGAACGTTACATTTGCATATGATAAAAAGGATGTTCTTAAAAATGTATCGTTCAAGGCCGATAAGGGTACGATGACAGCACTCGTCGGACCGTCAGGCGGCGGAAAATCAACGATTGCAAGTGTATTTACAAGATTTTGGGATATCAATTCGGGTGAAATACTGCTTCGCGGTACGGATATCAGAAAAATTCCGCTTGCAACTCTTATGGACAATATCAGTATGGTGTTCCAAAGGGTATATCTTTTCCAAGACACCATTTATAATAATATTTCGATGGGCAGGCCGGATGCATTGCGTGAGGAAGTAATTGAGGCAGCCAAAAAGGCCCGTTGCTATGATTTTATAATGGAACTTCCGGATGGGTTTGACACTGTTATCGGCGAAGGAGGAGCAACTCTTTCGGGTGGTCAGGCACAAAGAATTTCCATAGCAAGATGTATATTAAAGGATTCACCGATTGTAATCCTGGATGAGGCTACCGCGAGTGTGGATGCGGACAATGAAAGCTACATACAGCAGGCAATTTCGGAGCTTTGTAAGGGAAAAACCTTGATGGTTATTGCTCACAGACTGAATACCATTGTTGGTGCTAATCAGATAATGGTTGTGAAGGATGGAGAGATAGTGGAGACCGGAAATCACGCAAGTCTTATGGGACTAAATGGAATGTACCACTCGATGGTTACAAAACGCGCTGTAAACAGTGGTTGGAAAAATTAAGGTGTTGTATTTATTATAGTATAATGCAGTAAGATAAATCTCCCACATCTAAGCCGTAAAGGCGTAGGTGGGAGATTGACAAACTGAGGAATAACAAGTAAGATAATAAGCAAGATAGTAAGCAAGATAACAAGCAAGATAGTAAGCAAGATAACAAGCAAGATAATAAGCAAGATAGTAAGCAAGATAGTAAGCAAGATAACAAGTAAGCTAAAAATCAATCTAAAAATCAAGCTGATTGTGAGGTGAGTTATTTGAATGGTTATATTCCTCCGTATTCGATTTCGGAAAAAATGTTGGAGCAGGTGTCTTCAATATCAGAAAAAATTGGTAAGATAACAAGTTACAGAGAATTAGAGTCAAAGCCTCATCTTCGTCGAAACAACAGGATTCGTTCCATTTATTCTTCATTAAAAATTGAAGCAAATTCTTTATCATTAAATGAGGTAAGGGATGCTGTAAATGGACATATGGTTGTTGGTGATCAGAAAGAAATTCAAGAGGTTAAAAATGCGTATGCCGCGTATGAGAAAATTTCAGAGATTAATCCTGCAAGCATAAGGGATTTAAAGAAAATTCATAGTATTATGACGTATTTAACAGTGGAAGATTCAGGCGTGTTTAGACGAGGAGATGAGGGTGTTTTTTCAGGAGATAGATGTATTTTTATGGCTCCGCCTCCGAATATGGTTAATAGCCTTATCAAGGATCTTCTTTTATGGTTAAAAAAATCTGAAGGTAAGGTTCATCCGCTTATTATGGCAGCAGTATTTCATTATGAGTTTGTGTTTATACATCCATTCACCGATGGGAATGGGCGTATGGCAAGGTTGTGGCATACAGTAATTCTTTATCGATGGCGCAATGTATTTGAATATATTCCGTTGGAAAGTCAGATAGAGAAATTTCAGGAGCAGTATTATGATGCAATTGATAAATGTAACAAGCAGGGTAATTCTGATGTATTCATAGAATTTATGTTGGATATGATAGATCAAGTATTGGATGAGGTAATTACGCAGGTAGAGAAAGAAAATGTCGAGACCAGTGAATATGTTAAGAAAATGCTTGATTTTATGGAATTTGATATTCCATATACATCAAAAGATATTATGGCCGGATTGGGATTAAAGTCTAAGGAAACTCTTCGTAAGAATTATATTAATCCTGCAATTGAACTTGGATTAATACGAATGACAATTCCGGATAAACCTAAAAGCAGAAATCAGAGATATGTCAAGTTGTGATATTATAAATAGTATTCCGGATAGAGGAGCGGATGATTATCCGGCCCTCTATTTATCTTTTATTTTCAAGACAAGTCATCTCCAAAACACCAAAATATGACTCATCTCAAAAAAAAATCTCAACAAATCCCCCCAAGTGTTACGCATTTGTAACACATCATGTTGTAAAATGTAATCGTTAAATGTGTAGAAGACCTAATTTACAATAATTATTAGCTATCTACAAAAATATATGTTAAAATGTTACATA
>JAILOA010000262.1 GCA_024691065.1 Lachnospiraceae bacterium
GCCGCAACAATTACACAACTTGGTAACATTTTAAACTTGCCTTTAAATGCAGTAAGCATATAGCCTCTGAAGAAAAGTTCCTCGCAAACCGCCGGCAACAATGCGATTAATAACAGCCCGACAACAAACGGAACATCCTTAAGTATATTTACAATGGAAGTATTTGCGCTTTCTGTCTGAGAAGGGAAAATTTCATTTAATATATTACTGAATGCCATTCCTACTCCCCATGCACCCAGGAATAAAACCAGACCACCGATAAAATGCTTTATCTTCGGAAGTTTTAATCTAAATACTTTTCTTAAATCACTTTTTATATAAATACCGGCAATCAACGGAATTACCAGAAGGAAAAACTGTGGGACAAGGACTCCCATTAAAATATTATTTGCGCTTGCAAGTCCTCCCGGATAAACCATTCCGATAAGAACAAGCATAAAGACAAATACCGCTTCCTGAACACTTGGAAGACTTCCCTTTTTTATGTTCTTCCTTCTTTCAAAGAATTTCAATGCACTGAATGACTCGCCGAAAAGTACCGTCTCACTGTCATAAATAACCGAAAGCACCCATACAGCTATGATTGCGTAAATTGTATTGCTTAAAAGGACGATGCCTATCAACATGAAATCATATTTGAATACCAACAAAGCCTTCAAAAGGAGCACTACATTTACAACAGGTATAGCTGCCAGGCCGGCACTAAGCTCTAAATTCGGAATGAAGCCTATGTATGCTGTTAGCATAACAACCAGCATGATTGGTGTGGTGTAGTTGTTAGCTTCCTTAAAACTCTTGGCAAAAGCACAGATACACATAACCACCGCGCTCATAAGAAGCGCAAAGGCGCAAATGCAAAGCACCACAATCAAAAGTACCGGTATAAACGTCTTTATATTTATGCTTCCGACCGAATCCGAAAAAGACTTCATCGTCATATACAGATAAACCGCGATTCCGCCAATGGAAATCAGGTTTATAAATACTGATACAATGGCGATTGTCGCAACCGAAAGGAACTTGCTCATAATAAGCTCTAAATTGCTTACAGGAAGGGTTAGCAGTGTTTCAAGTGTACCCCTCTCCTTTTCACCGGTTGTTGTATCGATGGCCGGGTACATGCATCCCATGAGAACACTTGTAATCAAAAGAAACGGTAAAATGGTACCAAGAATATTTCCCATTGAGCTCTCTGTCGAAGACTGGTCAAGCCTTTCGGAAACTACAGGATGAAGAACACTGTTCACATCAATTCCGAGGGCAGTTGCATTTTGCTCTGAAATATGTTCACCGTATGAAGCAAGTTCCTCATCAAGATAAGACGCTGCATTACCGGAATTAGTTACCGCCGAAAGATAGTAAATGTAGTAGAATTTCTGAGAATCTTTCTCCATGACAACCACGTAGGCATCAAGCTTCTCGGCCTCAAGCGCCTCCCTTAATTCCTTCATATTCTTATATTTATCAACCTGGGTCAGATCATACTCCAACCCGTCATCATCCCCGATGATCCAAGTATTTAAATCGGAGGCATCCTCACTTTCAGTGACCTTATATTCAGAAGAATATAATTTTTTCAGTGGGCTTTCATCTTTTGAATTGTCGGTTGATTCGGAGGAATTATCAGCATCTGACGCGGTTTTCGTGTCTGCCGCGGTTTCCGTGTCTGCCGCGGTTTCCGTGTCCGCTGTGGTTCCCGAATCTGCCGCGGTTTCCACTGCATCAGCTCCAAACTCAAAATCCACATCCTCATCAATACTTACAATCTGATACTTGTAATTGCTCTCAACCTGATTTTGACTAATAAGTGCAATTACCTGAAAAATAATAATAAACAATAACGGATACAGTATGAGTGGCACAACAACCATAGTAAATATGGTCTTCTTGTCACGAAGCACATCCATTATTTCTTTTTTGTATAATGCTTTTACAATCTTCTTGTTCATAATATAATCCCTATTTCTTATATTCTAATGTCTACTATTTATCCATCAACCATCCATCAACTAAAATTTTCAAAAAAATCGCCTTAATTTTAGTTGTTAAAGGCTTGAATCAGGCTCAACCATACTCACTCGGGTTCAATCGGGCTCAACTGATTTCAACTGATCTCAACCGGGTTCAACTGATCTCAACTGATTTCAACTGATTTCAACCGCTCTCAACCGGGTTCAACTGATTTCAACTGATTTCAACTGGTTTTAACCGCTCTCAATCGGGCTCAACTGATCTCAACTGATCTCAACTGATTTCAACCTCTCTCACACAGGCTCATCAAGCTTATCCCCGGACTCCTCTACAATCTTGAAAAATGCATCTCTAAGATTTGTGGTTCCGGTTTTCTCATCTAATTCCTTCGGAGTTCCCTCGGCTATTATTTTCCCATGATTTATCATAACAATTCTGTCACAAAGGAATTCAGCTTCTTCCATGTAATGCGTCGAATACAAAACACATTTATTATTCTTTTTCTCTTCCTTCATAAATTCGATGATTGAACGGGAGCTTATTATATCAAGTCCCAAAGTCGGTTCATCAAATATATAAATATCCGGATTATGCAGCAGGCAACGAGCTATGCTGGTACGCTGCTTCTGACCTGTGGAAAGCTTCTCGATTCTATTATCAATGAATTCTGACATTTCCATTATTTCTTCTATTTTGGAAATTCTGTCAGCACCCTCCTCTTTTTCATATCCATAAAGCTCGGCATATATGGACAACATCTCACGAACCGTGAAACGTGTATATAATCTGGTATTCTCAGACAAATATCCAATATGGGCTTTCTTCTCATTCTTATCGGTTATGGTTTTTCCATCCGCTGATTTTATAATAATCTCACCATTATTCGGTTGCATCAGACCACCCAGAATCCTTAGAAGTGTGGTCTTGCCGGCGCCATTCGGTCCGAGTATTCCAACTATTTCGCCACTACCGGCCGTAAAACTAACATCATCGACTGCATTAAACTCTTCTTTTTTTCCTTTTTTCTCTTGCCTTATAAAGCTTTTCGTAATATTTTTAACCTCTATCAAAGCATTTTCTCCAATTCATAAAATATAATCTATCACATCTGATGGTCACAATACAAAGCTAATCTATCCTGCGTAAAACTCTCGGAATTGAACTTATCAATCACATATAAAACTCTCTATGCAATACTAATTTATCGTGTGTAAAATTTCTAAACTATATTTTCATATATAAAATCACAATACTACATCAATACAAGTAAAACTCCCGAAATTGAACTTATCAAGTAAATTAAAAAGGGTGGACAAGGTGCCCACCCCCTATATTTTTTACATTTGTATCATAGTATCCGGCTTTGTGCTTAAAAATGATTTTCACGTGGTTGAACCATTTGTAAAGCCTCTCACAACTAAAATCATGAGTGTGCAACATCTTTTTATCAACCATATCTTTCAAGCACGAAACACTTAATTATTTGTTAGCTACCAATGAAGCAGTTTCTCTTGAAATCATAAGCTCTTCATCTGTAGGAACTACCCATACAGGAATCTTTGAATCCTCTGCTGAAAGGAGAAGCTCTTCTTCCATAATCTGGTTAGCTTCCTCATTAATCTTGATTCCTAATGCTGCGAAGCTTTCCATAATTCTCTTACGAAGACGAATATTTCCTTCACCTGCACCACCGCAGAAAGCGATAGCATCAACACCGCCGAGTGCCATGTAATAAGCACCAACATATTTAGCGATTCTGTAAACAAGAACCTGAAGTGCATTCTCTGCATCCTGGTTGCCCTGCTCTGAAGCATCCAATAAATCACGATAATCATTTGAATAATCTGAAAGTCCCTTAACACCTGAATCTGTGTTGAGAAGCATGTTGACTTCGCTGACTGTCATATTTTCCTTCTTGCAAAGGAATTCGATAATACCGGGATCGATATCACCTGAACGGGTACCCATTACAAGACCTTCAACAGGAGTCATACCCATTGTTGTATCAATAGACTTACCATCCTTAACAGCTGTGATGCTGGCACCACTACCGATATGGCAAACAATCAACTTGGAATTGTTGATATCAAGTCCTGCAAGCTTTGCAAGTCTTGGTGCAACGAAACGAACGCTGGTTCCGTGGAAACCATAACGTCTTACGCCATATTCCTTATAATACTTAAGCGGAATAGCATATAAATAAGCACGTGGTGGCATTGTCTGATGGAATGCAGTATCAAAAACGGCAACACTAGGAATATTTGGCATAACTTCCTGACATGCAAGAATTCCGCGTAAGTGGATTGGGTTGTGGATAGGAGCGAGATCAGCACATTCATCAATTGCTTTAATAACCTCATCTGTAACGATGGTTGGTTCTGTGAACTTCTCTCCACCGTGTCCTACTCTATGACCTACTGCATCAATTTCATCGAGTGACTTAATTACGGCATACTCGCCATTGCATAATGCATCGAGAACTGCTCTGAATGCTTCTGTATGATTAGGCATTGGCATCTCCCACTCAGTACGCTCTCCCGGTGCCTTTCTGATAAATGTACCGTCAAGTCCGATTCTGTCTGCCTGTCCTGCAGCAAGAACTGACTCTGTTTCCATATCGAAAAGCTTATACTTAAGAGATGAGCTTCCGCAATTGATTACTAAGACTTTCATTTTAAATCCTCCAAATGTTTGTTTTATTTTAATTTTTAAATGTATCCCACAGGATTAAAATCCCGCGGTATGTATATAAACCGGATGAACCGGTTATTAACTGTTTTGGGCCGGGTAAAACCTTTATGCATCATTTCCATAAAAATGTATCGCCCTATGCAAGGCTTGCTGTGATTATAGCCATCGAGTAAACCTCGGATGCCGTACATCCCCTGGACAAATCATTGATAGGTGAGTTAAGACCAAGTAAGATAGGGCCATAAGCCTCAAAGTTACCCATTCTCTGTGCTATCTTGTATCCCAGATTTCCTGAGTTGATATCAGGGAATATAAATGTATTCGCATGTCCCGCTACTGATGAAGTAGGGAACTTTTTCGCAGCAACCTTAGGAGAAACAGCAGCATCAAACTGCATTTCACCGTCAATAGGAACCTCAGGGTTTCTGATTTTAGTCTTTCTCGCTGCATTTCTCATTCTGTCAACATCCTCGCCCTTT
>JAILOA010000267.1 GCA_024691065.1 Lachnospiraceae bacterium
AATCAGAATGGAACCGATTTTTTCTCCCTTATGCTCCTTCTGATATGCAAGTGCCTGCATAAGCTGATCCTCAGTAATATAACCCATTTCGATAAGGGTATCACCCAAACGAAGCTTTTTTATACTACCTGTATTCACTATTATCCCCTCCTTGTATATGCGCATAAGCGCATATTAACCAACAATTTTAAAAATGTATTTTAATATATTTTTATATATTTTAATGTATTTTACTCGGTTTCGTTCTCACCCTCTAATGGTGTCTCAGCTGTTTCATTAGGTGACGTATAGGATGTTTCATCATACATATACATCTCAAGTGTAATACTTAAAGTTTTATTTTTCGAAGAAACCAGACGAATTCTACCTTTGGAGTCAGTCACATAACGATCAATAGGTTCAATCCAGGAATATGATACAACACGTATTGCAGGATTGTTATTAATAAAATCATTCAAAAATTGTTGTTCTTTATTTTCATTACCATTAACATTAAGAGTCACTTTCGCTGCATAAACTCCGGAATTAGACGTATCTCCCGCCTCATTTACGGCATCTTTAAGACTTACCATCTGACCTGAAGAAAGCATATCCTCAACACTCATTCCTTCGGTTGTATCATCAGTACCGGTTTCTCCGGTTTCTCCGACTTCTACGGTTCCGTCTTCCGCTGCAGCCTCTGCTTCCTCTGCCTCTGCAGCAAGCCTTCTATCCAGTTCTTTTTGAGCATCGGAATATTTATAAGGATTCAGCAATACAAAATTATCAGGCATTTCTATATTGAGACTGCTTACCTTAAGATTATTTTTAATCGCCTTATCGGTTATATATTTATCAATCTCGGAAGAATTCATCACATCAAAGTAAATTGAAGATAAACTGTCAACATTCTTATCCATAGAGTCAACATATATAGTTATAGTTTCCAGCCTCATAAGCTTCATCTTCATAGCTTCATAATCATCTTTAACCTTACTGATTTCCTTATTTGTTTTTGACATCTTGGTATAAATCGGTCGGATTGCTCCAAGCCCGAAAATAGCAATTATTACTATAAATCCAAGCATATACAGAAGCTTTTTATCTTTAGCGGTCATTTCAGTTTGCATATCTTACTCCACCCCGCTTTCATTATTTGATGTATCCGAAGACTCTGAATCAGTGTTCCCGGAAGTAGAACTATCTTCGGTAGCTCCGGCACTATCCGAATCACTGTTTTCAGTATCGGTAGCACTACTATCGGAGCTTTCCGCTGTATCACTATTATCGGAGCTTTCTGATGTAACATTACCATCGGAACTTTCGGTTGTATCACTGCTATCTGAACCTTCTGTCGTATCATCGTTCCCTTCTGCCGTTGCGACTCCAACCCCATCTTTATCAGTCTTCTCACGTGCCAACTCTTCCTCGGTTTTTCCTGCAATTTCAGATAATATACAGGTCAAATTAATTGTCAGGCTTCCATCTTCATTACGGGTATATCCGGTATAATTAATAGTATCAAAGGCCTCATCTTCCATAAGTTTGGATACAAATTTATTGACCTTTTCTTCTCTGTTAGCCGAAGCCGTAATTTCAACAATTCCGGTATCACAGCTATAACTAAGTACTTCTATATCTGCAAGTCCCTTAGAAACCTTATACATCTTTGTTGTAACATCCGAATTTGCCCATGGATATGAATTCAGGTTTTGATTCAATATATACAGACTTCCGTAATGCTTTCCATAGGCGCCTGCCCTGGCGGCGGCATCATCATATTTTAGAACCTCATTTATATTATAAGGATCTTTTACATAAGAATTATATTTTTTAAATTCTTTTGTTGCATTGGAATTTAATTTTGCGAAAACTATAGTAACAATTACCATCACAACAACAGTTATACCATATGGAATAAACTTTTTAATAAGCTCAGCTTTTCCGGCTTTTTGCTTCTTTTCGGATAAATCCACTACATCCATTATGTTAGTTGGATTCTTTAGCCCGACTATACCTGCCACGGGATATAAAAGTTCATTTAAAGACAGATATCCATCACTGATTTTTACATTTGATATATTTGTAAATCTCTGAATCTGCACAGGATATGCAAGACTGTCATTAATTGTCGAACTGCAATTAATGGCATCTGCCTCACTCATTCCCGAAAGATAAATATCCGATATTTGCTCTTCAACTCTCTGAGAACCCGCAAATTGGTTAATCTGGTTTACTGTAGATGCTATGTCTCTTGCAAAACCTTCGGTTCCGACATCATTAAAAATCCTTCTCGAAGTAGAATAATAGTATTGGCCTTTTACAAAGAAAATCGATGTGATTGTATTACCGTCGAGATTCATAACTATACAGGTTTTATTGTCTATACTTTTTTCCTTCAGAAGAAAGTTAATGGTAACTCCTATACCACTGTTTATAGTATTTAATTCCAAACCTGCAGCCTTAAAAAGCTGATCATACTCCTTGATAAGGCTTACTTCGGCTACCTCTGTACATAAGGTTTTAAGCTTGGCTTTTTTATCGACAGAGATTTCATAAAAACCTATAACCTGTTCCTTATCTTCGTCAGCTAATTCTCTTTTTAAAAACTCTTCCGTTTTTTTCTTGGATTGTAAAGGAACATCTACCATTCTGACCGCAACATGAGGATTGGTCACAATGAGCTTTATTCCTTTTTTACCAAGCTTATTTTCCTTCCAAAAATCACTCATAGCTTGGGAAAGAGCTCCCGAATCCATAATTACACCGTTCAGAAGAGAACCTTCCGGAACTTCCATAGTATAAACCTTACTTACGGAAACCGATTTTCCGTTTGAATTTCCCGAAAGAACCTGAACCTGTGTATTGGATAAATAAACTATTAAACCCATCTTTCCTATCCTCCAAAATCAACTTGCTCCAATGGTCTTGTAAGAACCATAAATCGGTGTGATTACCGATAAAATTATAAAACCTACAACCAGGGGCTGACTTTCCACGATTGGGTCGTGAGGTATCGCTATTGGTTCCCCGACTTCCTGAATGCGAAATGAGGGGCGGCGGAGTTTGAGGCTTCCTGATGATTTATTGCAGGCTCTCGCATTCCTTTATCCAAGCGGCACTACTGGCGTCGCTGGGCATACGCCAATCTCCGCGGGGACTGAGTGAGCAGCTACCCACTTTGGGCCCATCGGGCAGACAGCTGCGCTTGAACTGCTGCGAGAAGAAGCGTCGGCAGAAGGTGGTGAGCCACTTGCGGATGGTCTCGTTGGTGTAGGCGTTACCGAAAGCACGTTGAGCCAAAAAGTAGATTTTGCTCGGACGGAATCCCCATCTCATCATATAGTAGAGGAAGAAGTCGTGGAGTTCGTAGGGACCCA
>JAILOA010000278.1 GCA_024691065.1 Lachnospiraceae bacterium
TAGTAATATAAAAGATATCTAAATCTTCCGGAAGTAATGGTGGGAGAGTAAAGCTTAATATGAAAATAAAGAGCAGGGCCCTGAAACACAGAAACAGTCATATATTTTTAGTTTTCAGAAATTGTTTGTGAAGCAGGGCCCTGAAATACAGAAACAGTAGGAAATGAAGTGCGAATCATTAATAATCATAGATATAATCAAAAGAAGTATGGATGTACGTGGATTAAAATAAAGGAAAGGGGGCTTGGTTTATGAGTAAAATTAATAACAAAAAAATATACAAAAAAATTAAACACTCTGCCTTATGGGCGAACATAGCCATATTCCTTATTTTTGCGATTGTTACTATAGTGGTTTTGGTTATATCTATTAATCAGTCTCTTCGCTATGTTATCGACAGCAAGATGGGTGCCGAATATGAAAATATACATAGCGTAAGTATGCTGTTTGAAGAGGAGATAGAGAATTCCGGAAAAACCATAGATGAATTGTTTATAGGTGATAATGGTACGGTACTCGGAAAAAAGGCTGAAAAACTTATAAAGACATTAAATACACAGAAAAGAAATTATATTATAACTGATAAGGATGACAATGTGCTATATCTTAACGGTGAGGATACCAGGGATAATAAGGTGGAAAAGCTTGTCTTAAATTATGATGCCGAGGAGGTGTCGATTTACACCGATAAAGATGCAAAGTATCTTTATGTTGATAAATCCGGAGAATTACTTATCGATATAGATATGCTTTTTGAATGGTTAACCAACAATAAAACCCAGAAGGAACTGCTTTCACATCCAAGCGAGGCGGAGTTCTTTGATATGTTAAAGCTTCCCCTTTGGATTGTTGCCGATATAAAAGGCGGAGAGTATAAATTCATCGGTAGGGCTGAAATAACCTTAAATACCGGGGATATTATGCTTTTTGTAAAGATAGTGGTTGTTCTCACACTTCTTGTTTTTCTGATTTTGATATCAATGTTAATCAGTGCGGTTGTGAGTGTTATCCGTCAGAAGAAAATTATAAATTACTTCTTTACCGATCCGGAAACCGGCGGACATAACAGGATGTATTATTTGATAAAAGGTGAGCAGCAGGTTAAAAGTTTTTTGAACAGAAATAAATGTTACGCATTGGTAAATCTGGTATTTGTTAATTACAGAAATTTCGTGGTTTGTCATTCACTTGCAGAGGGTGAGAAGCTACTCAGAAATATATATGCTTATTTAGGTAAAAGTATCAACAGGAAGGAAATATGTGCCCATACGGATGGTTCAAATTTTGCTTTGCTTTTGGAATTTGATAATGAGGATAGACTTAAGGAACGTATAGATAAGCTTGTATCGGAATTGGAATATATAGATAAGGATCATAAATTTGCATTTCAATTGGGTGTAAGTTTAATCAAAGGAAATGATGATGAGAAGGCAGATATTATCAGAGAGTCAGGACAACCTGAAGAGAAAGCTGTAACATCGGAACAGGATAAAAAGAATAAGGCAGATAATCAGGATTCCGAAAAGGTTATTATAGATACATCTTCTTTGGTTACTACCTACAGAAGGAAATATCTGAGCTTTGAGGCTGAGTACAGCAATGCATGCACTGCCGGGACGATTCTTGCGGAAAGTGACGAATCCGGCGTGTCTTACTTTGATGAAAAGATAGTAGAGGATCAAAGGTGGCTTGATACGGTACAGGAAAGACAGAGAAGTGCGGTTGATAACGAAGAATTCCTGATATACTATCAGCCTAAATATAATCCGAAAACCAATGAACTTAAGGGAGCGGAAGCACTTATCAGATGGCAGTCTCCGGATCTTGGTTTTGTTACACCTTTTAAATTTATTCCTATATTTGAGAAAAACGGCTTTATAACCGAGATTGACCATTATATGATTTCACATGTTGCAAGAGATCAAAAGAGGTGGCTGGATGAAGGGTATAAATGCGTACCTGTTTCCGTAAATGTATCAAGAGCCCATTTCATAGAAAGTGATTTGGCTGAACAAATCAGGAATATGGTAGATGATGCAGAATGTCCGAGAGAGCTTATAGAGATAGAGCTTACGGAAAGTGCATTCTTTGATGACAAGAAAACTATGATAGAAACCATAAACAAGCTTAAGAGCTATGGTTTCTCGGTATCAATGGATGACTTCGGTGCAGGGTATTCATCACTGAATTCGCTTAAGGATATGCCGCTTGATGTACTTAAACTGGATGCTGAATTCTTCCGTGGAGAATCAGACGGAAGAGGAAGGATAGTGGTATCCGAAGCTATAAGGCTTGCCCGTAAGCTTAATATGAAAACAGTTGCAGAAGGGATAGAAATAAAAGAACAGATTGATTTTCTGGCAGAAGAGGGTTGCGATATGATTCAGGGGTATTATTATGCCAAGCCGATGCCTGGAGCGGAATACGAAGAACGTATGCAAAGTTAAATATATTTGCAGATGTGTAACGCATTTGTAACGCAGTAGATTATATACTGATAATGTAACATAAGAAAATTGCAGGCATCATGGGAAAAAATATCCGTAAATATGCGGTTTCATTATATTTTAAGGAGGAAATTGTTATGCCACCAAAAAATTTAAAAAAGCTTAGTGAGAATGAAATAAACCAGTATAAAGAAAGGGTTGAAGGACATAAAAATGTAGTTAATAATCCTTTTCATAAAATCAATAAGACATATGGTGCAAAGCCTCAGATAGATGAAGGATTTAAATTCTCAAAAGCGTATAATAAAATAGGAAT
>JAILOA010000279.1 GCA_024691065.1 Lachnospiraceae bacterium
AAAATATAGTTAGTTAATCGACTATACTCCTGCTCATCATCTATTAAATGCTTAATTAATATATCCCCTTCCTCTGCTTCCTCTAATGAGATATGATTATTATCAAACACCAGCTGATAACGCTGCAATAGTTCTTCTTTAGCTGACAATTGCTCTGCTGCTTCTTTATATTTTTTCTCTATTTCTTTGCTTTCTTTTTTCTTTTCATCAATGCCATGAATATAATTCCTAATCATATCCAAAGATAAATTCTTTTCTTTTCCCTTAGGTATTTCAATACCAAGAATAATGCAAATTCTCATCAAATCAATTTCAGCTAGATTATCTGTTTTTATTTTCATATACTTATCTATATCCTCATCAGATAATTCATAGGCAACTCCCAGTATCATAGCTAAGTAGCGATATTGATCCATACCAATTAACACACTATCTTCAAAAGCATATTTTTCAATCAATCTTAATACCTGTTCTTCTTGCTTTTCGTTCATTTTTTACTTCACTTCCTTTCACTTTTTTAAAGTAGGATTTTCAATTGCTCTTAACTTTCGAATAATCCTTCTTTTTTGTTTTTTCTGTTGTTGCTCTTTTGATTCATTTGCATCTTTTGATTTATTATTCTCTTCCGATAATTCTGCTATTGTTCGAGCTAATTCCTTATCAGACCGTATATTTAATCTGCAAATAAAAGAAGCATCCTCGGTGATTCCTTTCATCGCCTTAGATGCTTGCTCTCTCATCTGTAATGTACTTCCTGTTCCCTTGTATAACCTTCTTGCATCAAGCATTTTCCTTACAAAATACTTTTGATACACCGATAACTGTTGATAAGGTATAAATGACGTTGGTTTACTTATAAACCATACCTCTCTAATCTTATAAATCTGTTTGTAATTATTATCTTCATCCGGTGAATCAACCACTTTACCTAACCTCTTACCAATCCTAGCTGCAATCTCACTTGCCTGATATCCTTCTCCTAATCCATAAGTCCTTACTGCTTTTGCCTTGCCGGGTGGTGTCAATGCCAGGTAAACACCATTTTCTCTGGATACACCTTCCCGAAGTTTATAATCAAATATCTCTACCATTTTCCTTTTAAAATCATCATAAGACTCACTTTGTTCAATACATTTATCTATATCCCTCTTTACTATCTGTTTCCATTGAATTTGCTTTTCTTTGCTTTTTTCATAATCAAGCTTTTTATCCTTCTCTTTTAATGGCCCGGTATGATATTTTTCTGCCAAACGGTTAGTCAAAGGTTTAATTATTCGTTCCCAATCACCTTTTTCATATCGATACTTACCACCATTTCTGCATACTGAATTAAATACCAGATGCATATGCAAATGATCCCGATCACTATGAACCGAGCACACATAGTCATACTTATCTCCAAGATATTCATCTGCCCATTCCTTAATAAACTCCAGGGCTGCCTTCTCGTCAATTTTTTCATCCTTAGAAAACGAAAACTTATAATGATATCCAAGCCTTTTACCATGGCTCTTTACATTTTCTCTGGTAAAATTAAAAGCTTCTAATATCTCATTTTCATTAGTGCCACAGTTACTGTAAGTTAGCCCTTTTGTTTTAGCCTCGTTCATAATATATGGAATGGCAGCTTGTAAATGCTTATCTTCTTTAATGCTATCCATTTTAATTATCAAAGACACCACATCACCTCTTTCTTTTTAGTCACTCTAAATTCTGCTCTTCAATTCTCATATTTACTTCATTCATCAGATCAACAATTTTATTCAGTTTATCAATAAGTTCTATACTTGGTTCAACATAGGCATACTCATTATACTTCTTAGCTATTTGATTTATATTAACTCCAATCTTTCTGATTTCATAATATATCAATCGTTTCAACTCATTAAATTCCTTACGACTCACATCAGGAGGATTGATTACACATCCTCTGACATAATCGCTCATAGTAACTCCTCTGGTCCTGGCCACTCTTGCCACCTCTTTTTTCTCTGATTCCGTCATTCTGACAATAAGATTTGTTGTATATACAGAGTTTTTCATTCTCTTCTTTCCCTTTCGATAAGACTTTTTTGCTTAAAAAAATGATACAAATCTTGTACATACTGTATGTTACATTTTTTGTACAAAATCTGTATCATTTTTTCCTTGGCAAGATACGCATTTTGTATATACAAAAATGCTGAGTTGTACAAAGTTTGTAACACCTGTTACAAAACTTGTACAACCACTTGTTAGGGAAATACTTCCCTAAGACCCTGCCATAGATATTGGTCCTTACGGACATAGCCATCATTTTTTATTTTTTAGACTTTTTATTCTTTGATTTTCTATTATTTTTCTTCCCTTTCCCCTTTTTATTCTTCTTTTTCTTGGACTTCTTCGCAGCTTTTTTCGCAGCCTTCTTTGCAGCTTTCTTCGCCTTTTTCTGCTCTGCTTTTAATCTGGCCTCTTCCTTCTCTTTTCGATATTCTTCCATTTCTTCAATATCTGATTCAGTAAAAATCGTTGAATCGATATTATATTTACCATTCTTTATGTTGTAATAACATCTGGCCACTTCTCCATCTCCATAAAGAATATAACTTATCACCTCAAAATCAGTTTTTCCGGACTCCTGGTAATCCATCTTCTTTACTGTATCAATCCCAAACATTTTACATTTCTCTTCAATTTCATCTATCATACTCTCATAAGCTTCCTCGGTCATAAAACTTAAAAAGCTTGTCATTCCACTTGTATCAACTGTAATTTCAGGTTCCGTATCTGATTCTACCTCTTGACCATTTACATTATCAATATCTGCATCCTTTTGTTTTATAGCACTACCACTTGCACTTTTACTTGATTTATCTTTTTTAGTTTCTTTCACTGTTCTCTCCTCCATTTTCTTTTGATTTTGACTTAAAACCACACTTCGCACTCCCAGTCCGGTAATCGATATTATGCTAAGACTTAGGATAATAACGAATAATATAAATCTGGCACCTTTCCCTCTGTCTCTTTGATACCAATACATTCTTCTTATTTTTCTAAACATTTAAACCTCCATTCCCATTAGTCCAACGAACCTGTATAATCGTCAAACCCTTTAAAATGCCTGAAATACATAAAGTTGGTATATGCTCCAAACATTGGACCTGATGTATTTCCGGTTAATGATGTGGATGATGAACTAGTGCAATGCAACCACACCTTTGTTCCATTCTTTAACTCTCCACAATAGATTCCTACGTGATTTGAAGCTCCTGTAACTTCTGTTTCACTCTTTAATCCAATATCACCTACCTGCAAATTGTCTGCAGTTACATTTTCAAACAATCCGGATGAAACAAATGTTGCAGTCGTTGAACCATACGGAATACCTGAATATCCACATTTATGAAAAGCCCATGCTGTAAAAGATGAGCAATCTAAGTATTCAGGATCATCCCTTCCGTCTCCTTGTCGATTATCCATACTGTATTCGACCTTACCAATAAGTGAGGCTCCCTTTTCAATTACCTTCCAGGCACTATCATCACCTTCGTTATTCTCTTTTAGCTCATTGATTATAGACTTGGCCTGCTCATTCGAAATCTTTGATTCTTCAACAGATTCATTAGAGCTATACTCACTAACACCACTACTAAAGGACCCCACAACTGCAAACATTCCACTCAACAAAGCTATAAACACGACAAATATAAGGCCTATTACCAAAAGAATAGGATTAGCTGCTGCCCTCATTGCTATAGCTAATTTCTTTAAATCTTCCTTTGTTTTTTCAGCAATAGCATTAACTGCATCCGCAGCCTTTTTTGATGATTTAGTACTTTTTCCCTTATTCTTTATTGATTTAGCAGCATTTTTCTTTACATCCTGTTTTACTTTTACATTGGCTTCATCACCAACAGATGCATTTTGATATTTACCGGATCCACTTCTATCTCTCCTCTTTCTCTTCTTTCTCCTTTTTCTCCTATGCCTATCATATGAATCAACCACTTTTTTTTCGGTAAAAGTCCCTAAACTCAGGTATTCCTGAAACTCTGAACTTGATTCTACATCTGTCTCATCATCGTCATCATTTTCACAGGTTGTAAGCAAAAAATTAAGAGCTAAAAGATAAATATCTCTTAGCTCTGCAGCATTTTCCCTTATAGCACCAAAATCAACTCCATTATGTAAGCTTCCTTTATTTGTCTGCTTCACATCCTGACTTTTTGCTCTGTTTTTATATCGCTTTTCTTCTCAATTCTTTTTGTTTTAACTGTTTCTGTAAGCTTCTCAGCCTTTTTTAGAAACTTTTGTTTATCTTCCTCTGATAAAGAATAGTATCGTCTTTTAGCAGCATCACTTAAGGAATCTATCATTTCTGATTTTGTTTTATCATCCATTTATTTCTCCACTTCCTACCATCTCATGAAAATTAGTATTAAAGAGCTTATATAACCGGCTATCTGAATCCACCTGATTATTGAAAGGTACAATCTTATCACTAAACCGAATCAAGCCGGTTCCGGGCTCTGCACCATTTACACAGTTAATCTGCTCACTTGAAACCTCAAATAATTCAGATAATATATCTCTGTCCATAACACCCTGGTCCAGAATCATCATAAACTCCGAATTTGAAACAAT
>JAILOA010000297.1 GCA_024691065.1 Lachnospiraceae bacterium
CTTCCTAGAGGATACGTTGCATTCCTTAATGCTAAGGCAATTACAGCAGGTGATGCTTCCGACGAAGCTAAGAAGATTACATATGTTTCTTCTGACACATCAAAGGTAACTGTAGACGCAGTTGGTAACGTACTTGTTAGAGATGACAAGGAAGCAGTTACAGAGGGTGACAAGGTTACAATCACAATGATTACAGGTACAGGAATTACTAAGGAAGTTGAAGTAACTGTAGTTGACAAGTCAAGCGTTGTACCTAAGAGCGAAGATGAAACATTAAATCTTTGCCTCACTATCCATCATGCAAATGGAAGCACAACAGGTGATATCGTAAATGTAACAAAGGATGGTACTTACACAGTTTCTGTAGAAGGTGATTTCTCAGATGCACAGGCTATCTACATTCAGGATCCAAGAAATAATGAGCCTGTTTATGAGAATGCATGGATCACATACAAGAGCGCTACAATCAATGATTCAGTAGAGCTTACAGAAGTATTGGATGATTATAAGGAAGGTAAGAATCCTTACAAGAACAATGGTACACAGTTCGATACAAATGATCCATTCAATGCCTGGGACGGCTCAGCATTTGCTAATGTTTCAGCAACAGCAGACAATGTAATTCAGTTTGATACTGTAGATGGCGATGTAACAAAGGTTGCAGTTACATTTGAGCTTACAGGAATTGAGTAATCGGCGAAATTGATTATTTCGGGCGATAATTGAATTGATTGTTTTGGGTGGTAATTGAATTGATTATTTTGGCTGGTAATTGAATTGATTATTTTGGGTGGTAATTTAATTGATTATTCGGTTGATAATTGAATTGATTATTCGGTTGGTAATTGAATTGATTATTCGGTTGATAATTGAATTGATTATTTTGGCTGATGATTGAGTTGATTATTTTGGCTGGTAGTTGAATTGATTATTCGGCTGGTAATTTATAAAACACCGGGGCGGTAACTCCGACAAATGAGAATTTGTCGGGCTTACCGCCTTTTTTTGCGGGTGGAGTGCAGGGTGTGGTGTAGGCTGTCGTGGGGGGATAGGCTGTCGTGGGGTGTGGTGTAGGCTGTCGTGGGGGGTAGTGTAGGTTGTCGTGGGGGTAGTTTCCGGCACAGTGATTTTGGGAGAAAATTATAAAAATCAACTATTTCTCCCAATTTTTATTCCTGATTTTAGCTTCCGGCACAGAAATTTTGGGAGAAAATTACAAAAACCCAATTATTCTCCCAATTTTTATTCCCGATTTTAGCTTCCGGGCAATATTATTTTGGGAGGGAATTACAAAAATCGACTTTTTCTCCCAATTTTTTTCTCGATTTTTGCTTCCAGGCAATATTATTTTGGGAGGGAATTACAAAAATCAACTTTTTCTCCCAATTTTTATTCTCGGTATTAGCTTGTTGGCGCAAAGATTTTGGGAATCATCAAGCCAAATCGGGGTGGTAATCCCATTTGAAGTAAGGATAAGTCAAGGCAAGCAAGGGTAAGGACAGGTAAGGACAAATATATACCCATCGTTGACATATTAAGGGAATAGGTAGTATAATTAGGAACTAAGATAGATTGCAGGTCTCATTAAATCATCTAAATAAAAAAAGAGAGGTATTTCAAATGGAATTATTATACAAAGAGAGAAAGCGTATTTGGTGTGGACTTCCTTGGACATTTACCATTTATAGTTTTAATGAAGAAAGATTATTTATAAAAACAGGTGTTTTTAATATAAAGGAAGATGAAGTAAGACTTTACAGAATACTTGATTTGTCGGTTACAAGATCATTCGGACAGAGAATTTTTGGTTTGGGTACAATCAAGGTAGATAGCTCTGATAAGAGTATGAGAGCTTTTGAAATCAAGAATATTAAGCATGTTATGGATGTTAAGGAGCAGCTTTCAGAGCTTATAGAGGCTGAGCGCCAGAGGAAGAGAATTTCCGGGCGTGAGTTTATGTCAGATCATGATGATTTTGCAGAAGATGGCTATGATGAAGATGATGATAATTAATGAGGATGATGATAATTAAATTGCGGGATAGGAACGGCCTGAGTCTAAATTCCTATAGAACCCACGTATGAAAGCAAGAATCAGAGAAAGCAAGAATCAGAGAAAGCAAATATCAGAGAAAGCAAATATCTCTGAAAGCAAGAATCAGAGAAAGCAAATATCAGTGATAGCAAGAATCAGAGAAGACAAGCATCAGTGATACCAATAAAATATAAAAATGAATTAATTAATCTGCCGGTGACTAATCAGTTGCCGGCAGATTTTTATCTTGTTTGAATTTTGAGGCCGGGCCGGTGTAAAAATAATATAGAAATAAAGGACTGATGAATTATAGCAAGCAGTTAGTGAATTATGCTAATAAATCAGTAATAAATGAGAAAATGAGAAAACGAGAAAATGAAAAAATAAGAAAACGAGAAAATGAAAAAATAAGAAAACGAGAAAATAAGAAAAAAAACAGCAATTACGGGTTGAGAAAAACAAACCATTTACTATGTATAGTTTAAATAATTTATCGAAGTTAACATAAAGGACCTCGGTATGCAACAATAAAAAAAGCAATACAAAAAAACAATACAAAAAAAGCAATACATTATAAAAACCGAATAAACATAGGAATTCGAGATTTGTGAAAAAATGGTGACCTGTTTGCTTTTTGTCAAATTATAGTGTATAATAGAAAAACAGCTTAAAAATGAGAATAAAATAGAGATGAAAGGGGGAAAATCATGAGTTTTCAAGAGCATACCTACGAATATGCCCTAGAGATGGCCACAGAATGTCAGAAAAATGATTTGATCGATAATGACCTATACGAAGAGTACGGAGTGAACAGAGGACTGCGTGATTTACATGGAAAAGGTGTTGTTACAGGACTGACGAATATTTCTAAGATTGTATCTTTTAAAGATGATTTCGAGAAGAAAGACCCCATTGATGGCCAGTTATGGTATAGAGGATATAATGTTGTTGACCTGATTAAGAATACTATTAAAAAGGGTTTTGGCTACGAGAGAGCTACATTTTTGCTTATTTTCGGTCGACTTCCAAGCGAGACTGAACTTAAGGAATTCAACGAGGTTATAGCTGAGAATAGGGATTTACCTACTAATTTTACGAGAGACGTTATTATGAAGGCGCCTACGAAGGATATTATGAATTCCATGACGAGGAGTATCCTTACGCTTGCGTCTTATGATGATACAGACAATATGACGGATATTCCGACATGTATCAGACAAAGTCTGTCACTGGTCGCTACATTTCCGATGCTTGCTGTATATGCATATCATGCGTACAACCACTATGAGAACATGAATTCTATGTATATTCACAGGCCGGATCCGAAGCTTTCAACGGCGGAAAATATATTGAAAATGCTTAGGGCTGACGAGAAATATACCAAGACCGAGGCGGATGTGCTTGACGTTTGCTTGATGCTTCATATGGAGCATGGTGGCGGTAATAACTCTACATTTACCACGCGTGTGGTTACTTCTGCGGGGTCTGATACTTATTCGTCGATTGCGGCCGGCATGTGTTCGCTGAAGGGACCAAAGCACGGCGGCGCCAACATTAAGGTTATGAAAATGATGAATAATATCCGCGAGCACGTCGAGGATTGGGAGGACGAAGAGGAGGTTAAGTCTTATCTTACAAGGATTCTCGATAAGGAGGTCTTTGATAAGAAGGGGCTCATTTATGGTATGGGACATGCCGTTTATTCGATTTCCGATCCGAGAGAAAGGGTGCTTAAGGAGTTTGTTTTGAAGCTTGTTAAGGAGAAAAACAGAGAGAAGGATCTTGCTCTTTACGAGAATATCGAGAAGATGGCACCGGTTGTTATTGCCGAGAAGAGGAAGATTTACAAGGGAGTTAGTCCAAATGTTGACTTCTATTCGGGCTTCGTTTATGAGATGCTTGGCATTCCTACAGAGCTTTATACACCGCTGTTTGCGATTGCGCGTATTGCGGGTTGGTCTGCGCACAGGATTGAGGAAATGATTGGAAACGGAAAGATTATTCGTCCTGCATACCTGAGCGTGATGAAGGAAAAGAAAATGCCTGTTGAGCCGGTCGAGCCTAAGGATGACGGGGTAGCTGAGGCATAATCATCTGAGGTGTAATCATGAAGAGAATGTCGGTCAAGCCTAAGGATGACGGGGTAGCTGAGTCGTAATCATCTGAGGTGTAATCATGAAGGAAATGCCGATTAAGTTTAAGGATGACGGGGTGACTGAGGCATAATTATGAAGGAAATGCCAGTCGAGCCTAAGGATGACGGGTAGCTGAGGCGTAATCATGAAGGAAATGCCTGTTGAGCCGGTCAAGCTTAAGGATGACGGGGTGACTGAGAAGTGATTGGTGTGGTAGCATAATGTCGAAAAACAATAAGATTAAGGGTCTTCTGCGAGAGATTGCAGAGGACCTTTTTTTAAAGCAATTTTTGAAGTAATTTGAGGAGTTATTTCAAAACAATTTTTGAGGTGATTTGAGGAGTTATTTTTAGGCGATTTTTGAGGTAATTTGAGGAGTTATTTTTAAAGCAATTTTTGAAGTAATTTGAAGAGTTATTTCAAAGCAATTTTTGAGGCTTTCGTGAGATTCTTTAAAGGATTGTAAATGTAACTTAATTTCGAGTGCACAATACAAGCGTAACATTCAATAATTTTTTACTTGATTTATTTATAATTACAGTATAAAATAGAAATGTTTGCGTAAAGATTTATTTTTGACAAACTGCGCCTGCGGGAGGGGGTACCGCAAAGTCCTATAAATTAAGGGCTTGCGGGGTGAGGTCAAAATTGAATCTGAAATAATCGTCAATGCATTTATTGTATTTATTTTTTATGAAAGGACATAAAAAAATGTCAAACCGTGTAAAATTTGATTATTCACTCGTTGAAAATGTATCTGCTGATGAAGTAAAGGCTATGGAAAAGCTTACTCTCGCTGCAAAGGATACTTTAATGGAGAAAACAGGAGCCGGTAATGATTTCCTTGGCTGGATTGATCTTCCTGTAGATTATGACAAGGAAGAATTCGCAAGAATTAAGGCTTCAGCTGAGAAAATTAAGGCTGATTCAGACGTTCTTATCGTAATCGGAATCGGTGGCTCATATTTAGGTGCGCGCGCTGCAATCGAGTTTCTTCGTCACAGCTTCTATAACAGCGTATCTAAGGAAATCAGAAAAACTCCGGAAATATATTATTGTGGAAACAATCTTAGCGGAACATATCTCAAGCATTTAATTGAGGTTGTTGGCGACAGAGATTTTTCAGTAAATATAATCAGCAAGTCAGGTACAACTACCGAGCCTGCGGTTGCATTCAGGGTATTTAAGAAGATTCTTGAAGAGAAGTACGGAAAAGACGGTGCTGCTAAGAGAATCTATGCAACAACCGATAAGGAAAAGGGTGCATTGAAGAACCTCTCAAATGCAGAGGGTTACGAGACATTTGTAGTGCCTGATGACGTAGGAGGACGTTTCTCGGTTCTTACTGCTGTAGGTCTTCTTCCGATTGCTGTCAGTGGCGCAGACATTGACAAGCTTATGGAAGGCGCGCAGGCAATGAGAGAGCACTGCATTAACAGTGATTTCAGTGAAAATGATGCGCTCCAGTATGTTGCACTTCGTAACATTTTCCTTCGTAAAGGTAAGTCAGTTGAGATTCTTGCAAACTACGAGCCATTTATGCACTTTGTTTCCGAGTGGTGGAAGCAGCTTTACGGCGAGAGCGAAGGCAAGGATCAGAAGGGTATTTTCCCGGCTGCCTGTGATTTTACAACAGATCTTCATTCTATGGGACAGTTCATTCAGGACGGAAGCAGAATTATGTTCGAGACAGTTCTCGAGCTTGAGTCTCCAAGTCTTGATGTGACAATCGAGAAGGAAGAGGTTGACCTTGACGGTCTTAATTATCTTGCCGGCAAGACTCTTGATTTCATTAACAAGAGCGCATGCAAGGGTACACAGTTTGCACACACAGATGGAAATGTTCCGAACCTCAGAGTTATCGTGCCTGAGCAGAATGAATTCTACCTCGGCGAGCTTTTCTATTTCTTTGAGTTCGCTTGCGGTGTAAGTGGTTATTTATTGGGTGTTAATCCATTCAATCAGCCGGGTGTTGAGAGCTACAAGAAGAATATGTTCGCGCTTCTTGGAAAGCCGGGCTATGAAGCTCAGAGAGAAGAGCTTATGAAGCGTATGTAATTTGAGTTTTGGTAAGTAGTGAAATGCGATAGTTTCTAAACTCGAGGACGTCGTGAAACGTGAAAGTTTCTAAACTCGAGGACGTCATGAAACGTGAAAGTTTCGGGACTCGAGGACGTCGTGAAACGTGAAAGTTTCGGAACTCGAGGACATCGTGAAACGTGAAAGTTTCGGAACTCGAGGACATCGTGAAACACGTGAAAGTTTCGGGACTCGAGGACATCGTGAAACATGAAAGTTTCTAAACTCGAGGACATCGTGAAACACGTGAAACGACTTAATTCGTGAGGGTTAGGTTTCGTGAAACTATTTGTGAAACTATTCGTGGAGCGTGTGAAACTAACGCGTTTTAATTTATAAAATATATTTCCGCTAAGCTAAGTTTTAAGGGCTTAGCGGATTTTTGAGTTTTAAGGGGTAGCTTATTTTTGAGGAATTGTCTTGACAAAAAGCTTTGATAAGGTGAAAAAATTTTGGATTACAGTGATTGTAAATATTGAAATGTTGGATATTAATTATCCGATAACTTTGATTTAAATTTAAAGAGATTTGTAGGAAAGAATATTTTTATTTGGAAAGAGATGCAGAGTGCACAGTCTGAAGAGGGCGATGCATGTTGGAAAGAGATGCAGAGTGCACAGCATGAAGAGAGCGATGCATTTTGGAAAGAGATTGCAGAGTGCACAGCCTGAAGAGGGCAATGCATTTTGGTTAGAGATGCAGAGTGTGCAGCCTGAAGAGGGCGATGCTTTTTTGAAAGAGATGCAGAGTGCACAGCCTGAAGAGGGCGATGCATTTTGGAAAGAGTTTGTAGATTGTGTTTAGAAGGACCAGCACCGAAAGGATAACGGTGAAGTGAAAAAAAGAATAATTGCTTTATTTATTATTTGCCTGTTGCTTCCGGTGATACATGCGGGAGACCACAGGAATATAGATATATCAATATTTAACAAGAGTCTTACGCTGGATTGGGATTATACATTTCATGATGGAATAGGTGTGAGCGATAGTAATATTCAGACCAAGTCCGACATGGAGGTGTCGATTTTCGATGCAGTTGTGAATGGATTCCCTGAGGAAGAGGAGAGATTGTCAAATGCTGCGGAGGTCGCAAAGACCGACCCTGAACGTGGCAACATGCTTAATATAATAGATTATCTTGATGGAAATATAGTCGTTAGGAACGAGACGCCTTATACCTCACCGGAGCTTGCATTGGCTGAGCTTTCCGGGACGGATCCGGAGCCGACTCCGAAAAATATCGTGGAAAAGGCTATTTACGAGAACTGCCCATCAATTGTATGCTGGGGAGATTCGCTCACAAATGGTACGGGCGGCTATGGTGTTAATTATCCGGATGTGCTGCTGAAGGCCATCAACAAGAATATTTTGGGCAACGACCCTTATCATACATTATATGACAATGTAATCAACAGCGGTTATTCCGGCGAGGATGCGGTCACCATCGCAGTTCGCTCGGGATCGGTCAGACTTGTTACAACGGAGGATTTCACGATTCCTGATGATGATTCGAGCATTGAGGTTAAATTCAGAAGTGCCGGCAACAAGATTGTTACGCCACTTCACAAGTGCAAGGTTTACATTGATGGTGTGCCGGGAACGCTTTATTCGAATAATGCTAAGCGAATCACGAAGGAGACGAATGTTTATTACTTCAAGAGAAGCATTGAGGATAAAGAGGATGTTTCCGAGGTGGATATAAAAGCGGGAACGCAGATAGTATTTGAGTCCTCGCTTCGTTACAGAAATTCCATTCCGATTATATTTATGGGACAAAATGGTGGCTACGATTCCGTAGATGAGCTTATTACTTATCAAAAGGCTATGATAGCGCACCAGACATTTGACAGGGAAAAATACATTATTGTGGGATTGCATTCCGGCACGGCGGTTGAGCGGCGTGAGCTCGAGACGGCTATGGAAGAGGCTTTCGGCAATCACTACATTAATTTGAGACATTATATGTGCACCCAGGCGCTTACGGATGCAGGTATCACGCCTTCGGCGGAGGATTTTGAGTATATGTTGAAGGGCATGACGCCGCCTACGGTGCTTTACGGATCGGTGCATTTTAATGATATTGGCTACGAGCTCATCGGCAACCTGGTTTACAACAGAATGGTTGAGCTGGGGTATTTTGATGAGGTCAGAGATGCGGTTTCCGAGACTATACAGAATGGTATGGAAGCCGGATTGATTGAGGATTATGGCGCGCTGGTCGACGGTGATGCCGGAGACTCCGGTGACGCTGATGTTTCCGACGATGCTGACGGCTCGGGTTCTGGCGATGCAAATGTAGCGACCGGCGAGGATGGTTCGGGCGATGGCGCAGATGCAAGTGTGAGCAGCGACGGTTCGGGCGATGCTGACGGCTCGGGTTCTGGCGATGCAAATGTAGCAAACGGCGAGGATGGTTCGGGCGATGGCGCAGATGCTACCGATGGTTCCGGCGATGGCTCGGATGATGCTGATGGTTCGGGCGATGCTGACGGTGCGGGTTCGGGCAATGGCTCCGGTGACGTTGATGTTTCGGGCGATGGCTCCGATGATGGTTCTGGTTCATACGATGGTTCAAATGATGAGAAATCTTCAGACAAGAAAGATGATGAAATCACCGGATGGGACGAAACATTTACATTAACTATTAATAGAGCTTCAACAATCAGGGCAATAATTCCTGAGATAAATAAGGAAACTGACAAGAGCAGAATGAAGCTTAAGATAAAAGGAAAGGCCGTTTCATTTAAGAGAATGAAGCTGGGAGACGGATATCTGGTGCTCCACCTC
>JAILOA010000309.1 GCA_024691065.1 Lachnospiraceae bacterium
TATTTGTAAGCCTCCTTTATTTGCTCATGATCAAGTAAAGCGTAGGCGAGCATCTTTAGAAACCCGTAAGTCTGGTCAACAGTGATTTCGGAATCCAAAATATCATTAACCTGATCAGTCAGATTACTGGCCGCATCGTAAGGAAGATATTTTATGGCGATTTCATTTCGGATGGCCTCAACCACTCCCTGATTAACCGGATATTTCTCGGTATATTGTTCAAATATTGCGCCAACCAGAGCTTCACCAACGTAGATCAAATTTTGCTGAGTATTCAGCATGGAAACAAAATCCTTGAGGTTATCTGTCCAGAATATTTTGGATATATTTTGAATATAGACATCCAGGCTGTCCTGGTAATTATAGGTGACAGTAGCGATTGTCTCGATGTCAAACGGCCCGGTCCCGTATCTTATCTCATCTGTGATATCCGTGGAATAACCGGCTCTCGTTTTGGTCAGATTAGTAAACCTGGTCTGTAAATTTGAGCAAAATGTAACGGCCTCGTCGGAGTAGAGATTAGATGCATTAAAATCCCCGGACTCATATATCCTTTTAATATAAGGTATAGAGTCTTCCCCATTAACAATCTCGTTTAAGTAATAGACATTACCAGGAAGAACCATATTCCAGATAGGCAATGCACAAACCACATCATCAGTGGAAACAAAGTTGTGAATAAAACTGAATTTTCTTGTTAAGTTATTTTCACCTGAATTCCCCACATCATATACAGTTGGAGCCTCAAAAACATAGGTGAAAAATTCAACATTTTTTTTCGATAAATTTGTATAGGTATTTTCTGAAAGCATATAGGTAAGAATGCTTGCTATTGCGCCGCCGCGGCTTGCACCACTAATCCAGTATTTTACATTTTGGGTAGATGGAATTTGTGAAATTTCATCGACTATATTTTGAGTGACCAAGTATAATCCATGGTGAAAAGGATTGCTGACAGATTCATCGTTTACCTGCACATTTTGCGACCATTCTTTAAAAGAATACAGCGAGCTTTGAATGGATATGGCAACTAAAGTGGTGTCCTCATCCAGAAGTTTGGTACCATAAGTATAGGCACATGAATATTCGGTTGATGAATTATAATTTTTTGCGGTAGCATCCTCGAAGCCGATTTCTTTAAGGTAATTAACACCATTTGTGGAATTTGCGGCTGAAGCTGAAAACAGAATGGATGAAAGGGCAAGAGAGTAATTCACCTCGCTTGGATCATTATTAAACCAGGAATCACTGTAGTAAAAATCGGCGTTTGTATAGCCTCCGTAATCCGTCCTGAAAACTCTTGTCGTGCCAAATATCATGTCATCTGTAGCCGGGACAGGAGTGGCTGCAGCGGACACCCCGCCAGTTGCAAACAATATCGAAAACATAAATATACACAAACATTTAAAAAACAATTTATTTTTCATTTTCATTTATTTATCACTACTTTCTAAAAAAAGAAGGCTAGCGAAACTTTATTATAGTTTTTCTAAACCTTCTTTTTTTGTTGTGTTGAATATTTATTATTGTTGCTAAGTAATAATTAAATTTCAAGCCTATTATTTTAATTAAATTTCAAGCCTATTTAATCTTTGCCTTCTTTGGCAGTCCGGCTTTCTTGAATGCCTTCTTATAAGCCTTCTTTTTCTTGCCCGGTACCTTTATCTTTGCTTTTTTATGAATCTTTTGGAAGCAATTCTTTCCAATTGTACTCTTCTTAAGTTTCTTCGTCTTTATAGTGATTTTTTTGAGATTACCGCAATTTGCAAATGCTTTCTTTCCTATGGAAGTAACCTTATTAGGAATAGTAATCTTAGAAATACCGGTACATCCCTTGAAACTCTTATTTCCTATCTTTGTGAGATAAGAGCTAAAGTAAACATTCTGAATGTATGCATTTTTAAGAAATGCATTGTCATCAATTTCAGTAACTTTGAAGAGTTTAGCTTCAAATGAAAATTCATCAGGAATATCTACATTTTCAACAGTAGGATTAATCATACCCGCACATGCTACTGTACCATAAACATCTGTGGATGGCATGGTAAGAATTCTGAATTTAAGATTGCAGTTGGATAATTCAATAATTGAACCAACATCGGTTACTGCATTTGCAGCCGCAGGTGTAGCAGTCTTTCCGGTTGTATTGCCGGCAGCACTACCTGTGGTTGTGTAAGAGTAGGTGCCTGAGTTTGGAAGGTATCCGGAAGGCGATTCCGAAGGAGCTGTACTTTCAGCCGGAGCCTTGGTATTATCAGGCTTTTTGCTTTCTTCAGGTTTATCACTGTCCTTAGGTTCACTGCTTTCTTCAGCCCAGGCATCCGGAGAGGACGTAACATTTACATTTGAAGTAGGAGAAGCGGATTCTGTTTCACCTGACGGAGAATCAGACGAAGTCGGAGTAATATCTGCCGCCTCAGTATTCACGGGTTCATTAGAAGCCGGAGTATTTTCAGATGAATCAGTACTCTTAGGCTCATTAGAAGCCGGAGTAATGTCTGTTGCTTCAGTACTTACAGGTTCATTAGAAGCCGGAGTAATGTCTGTTGCTTCAGTACTTACAGGTCCATTAGAAGCCGGAGTAATGTCTGTTGCTTCAGTACTTACAGGTTCATTAGAAGCCGGAGCAGTTTCTGACGCCTCAGTATTTTCAGGTTCATTAGAAGCCGGGGCAGTTTCCGCTGTATCCGTCGTAGGTTCAGGAGACGTGATTTCGCTTTCCTCCCAAACCGCAAGTAAAGTAATATCGTCCGTTAAAGTTACATCCTGAATAGAGCCACCGTTTGCCGTAACCCATTCCTTAAATGTGTATTTATGACCATCTTCTTCAACATCAGAAGGTGTAGGAAGAGTGATATCCTTAAGAGGTGTATTGATTTTTACGTAAAGTAATGGAGAGATTTCATCACCATGACCGTTATTATTAAAAGTGATTGTAAAACCTTTTGAAATGGTTAGCTTCCATGTTAGATCAATGGCAGTACAATCCGAATAATATGTAATTTCCTTGGAATCAAGATTAGTACTGTTTATTGATGCATTGAAATTGTCTGTAACAGTATGTCCTATTGATTTAAGATTAGCTTTAACAATTACCGTTGAACCATTTGGGAGGTCATTCGGTCCGCTAAGCGCGTTTTCATTTGAATCCATTATAACCAAATTATCTAGTGTTAACCAGGAATAATTTAGGTTTTTAGTATAATTAGAACAACTTTCGTATAATTCATAAACCTTCATATCAGGAAGGTCTTTAGTTGTAGTAATTGCAATATTTTCCAGGTTTGGAGCCGGAGCTTTTGCTTTCAATCGTCCGATGATAGCTTCTATCTGGTGAGATGAAAGCAAAGAATATAAATTGGTAAATTTTTGGACATCGGTATAACCAATAAGAGTATCCGGATCGATTTCGTCTGTTTTATCCTCATCAATTAGAGGTTTGACATAAGAATAGGCCTGTTCCGCTTTAGTATTATCTAAAAGTAAAAAGGATAATACTTGTAGGAAACCGTAAGTTTGATCTATGGTAATATCCTCCGTGCCAAAAAGAGTATTAAATTGAGGTTGTAAATTTTTTGCAGCATCATAATATAGATAGTTGGAAGTAGGAGTATCTTCCTTATCATGTTGAATATAAATTGCACCAATAAGTGCCTCGCCCAAATAAGTAGTATTATCGGGATTGGTCAGCAGATTTTGAAGACCGGACGTGTTATTCGAATATACTAATTTAATTATATTTTGTATAAAAATACTAAGACTATCCTGATAGTTATAAGAAACGGAGCCCAAATACTTTAAAGTGGTTATG
>JAILOA010000316.1 GCA_024691065.1 Lachnospiraceae bacterium
CAAATAGTGCCTAAGAACATAGCTCCAAATGGAAGTTCAGGTATATTCTTACCTGTCTGTGGCACGTGAGGTGTATCCGGTGTGTCCGGTGTATCTGGTGTACTAGGAATCTTTTCATCCTTCATTGTAACCTTCTGCACCTCTGGAGTATCCTTAATCGTAAGCTTCTGTGGCTCTGCAGTCTTATAACCTCTTGGAGCTGAAATCTCAGTAAAGGTATAGGTTTCGCCTACAACAAGCTTACCGGTAATATCATATGCTTCCTCACCTGTCTTAAAGGATAAAACCTCTTTGCCATCCTTGTCAGTAACCTTAATCTTTGCACCTGCAAGTACCTTACCACTGTCAGCATCTACTTTATTGAACTGAATCTTTGTCTGCTCATCACACATAATTGTCTTATCATCAGATCTGGCAACATAGGTTCCGTCCGTCTGCTTAATAGCAACTGCAGTACCGGTAACAGCTTTACCTGATGCAACTTCACTTACTGCGCTTGCAGTAACAGAAGATGTTAATACTTCTTTTAACTGATAGGTAATAGAATCAGCGGTAACATAACCATCTGCCGGTCTTGTCTCTGTAAGTGTATAATCCTGATCATGGAACAATCCACCCACATGAAGATTACCATTTTCGTCAAACGAATACTTCAAATTGCGATATCCGTCATTCTCTGTAACATATACCTTTACAGAATCCTTGTCACCGGATGTCCAACTAATAATCTCCTTACCATCCTTATCTGTAATAATAAGCTTACAACCATCAACCTCATCAGAGCCTGCAGCATTTACCTTATCAATCTCATTTGTGGTCTGAGTGTTTTCCTTGACACTCTTAACCTCAATAGTTTTGGTCTCTGCATCCTTATACTCTAAATGTACCGGGATTTCTGTTGGATCCAAATAATAACTATTTGAAATGGAAATTTCCTTAATGAAATAATCTCCTGTATTTAACTTAGAAAGCGTTTCCTTACTAATCATATTGCTATTCTTAGTAGTATCATTTTCAGCTGCAGCCTTCGTAGCTGTTTCTGTTTCTGCACTTGTAGTTTTTTCTTCTGAATCCTTATTTGAAGTTTCCTCTTCCTTCTCCTTTGCATCCTTAGATGTATCAGAACTTGCAAATGCCTTATCCATTAAAGGAAGTGCCTTATTGAATACAAGCTTACCATCCTTACCACTGGTAAGTGTATAAAGAAGTGATCCTGCATCTAAAATTTTTTCACCGGCAGCATTATAGATATTATCCTTCGTATAAATACCGAATGTGGCACCTTCTACAGCTTCCTTTGTATTCTTATCCTGCTTCAATACTTCAAGACTAGGTTTTGCAAATGTATTCTTAACATTGATTACACCCTTATCATCTGTTGCATCTGTAGAATTTAAAACAAAGGTATCTGCACTATTGGTCCAGTTAAACATAACATCCCATTCATGCTTATCAGGGAACACATAACCATAAAGTGTCTCAACTTCTTTTACCTTATATTTTCCAAGTGGAAGATTTACAATAATTGTTCCATCCTCTTCCACCTCATAACCAGTAATGTCCTTACATTCCTTGGTAAATTCAGCTTTATTGCCGGTAATGACTGTGGCAACAAGCTCCTTATCATTAAACCATTTTTTGCCTTGATTGTCCTGAGTTACAATGTCTCCATCTGCATAGATTTCAAACTTTGCACCCTTTAAGCTCTTTTCAGTATAAACAAATTCCTGCTTTTCACTATCCCAACCGGTAAGCTCTTCCCCGGTCTTCTTAATTTTAAGCTTTCCATATGTCTCATCGTTAAAGTTCTCAATGGTGATTGTGATATGGGTATATCCATTCTCATCTTCATATGATTCATATTGACTTGACTTACTGTTAATCACTACTTCAATGTACTGATCTGTTACATGGAAGCCTTCTGCAGCATCTGTTTCATATAAATGATAGGTTCCTGAAATAAGTGGCTGCACTGTACTTACTTCGCCGGTATCATCTGTTGTAAAGGTATCAACCTCTACTTCTTTACCATCAGCATTCTTATACTTCTGGGTAATTAGATTTTCCTTACCATCTGAATCAACTTTATAAATTTGATAAGAAGTACCTGATTTTAAAATCATTTCTTCTGTATTCTTGCTCTTCTTTAAAATCTTAAGAAAAGCCTTAAACATCTTGTTTTCAAGCTGATAAGTATATACCTTACCATTTTCTGATACTTC
>JAILOA010000042.1 GCA_024691065.1 Lachnospiraceae bacterium
GCTCACAGACTTTCAACGGTAATAGATTGTGACAGGATAGTTATGTTTAAAAACGGTAAGATCGAAGAAGAAGGAACATATGAAGAACTTATAAATAAAAACGGTTCATTTGCGGAACTTGTTAAAAAGCAGCAGATAGAAAACAGAGCTTAACAGTATAGATAAACCTTAGGTGGCGGAGGGTACACTATGAGTGATTTAGTAGTAAATGAAAACCTGGCAAAGGATAAAAAACTTGATGAAATGCCGTTTTTTAACACATTGGCCGATGAAGAAAAGGAAGATTTTAAAAAGAAATATAAGGCTTATGCTAATCAGGATAATTATACAAAAGAAGAGTTTGAGGAACATTATAGCGGGTTTGATACAGAATACGATACAATAACCTCGCAGATGTCTCTTAGTCAGGCTTACGACGAGAAATATACATCCTCGATCACAACAAAAGAATTAAAAAAAGGAATAGTATCCGAATATTCGGAAAGATATAAAGGGCAAAAATCTCTCTGGTTCAATGAAAAATATAAAAGAGCAAAATCCGCAAAGAAGAAAATATCCGTACAGGAAACTTTAAGAAAACAAAAACATTTATATTTGGCAAGCCTTGAATCCGAATACAGATTCAATATAGAAAAATCAAGTAAGACGTCAAATAGATTACTTAAAAATAATGCGGATATAGGAAATATACAAGACGAAGCAGAAAGAGTAAGAGTTAGGGAAGAAAACAATAAAAACCGTGAAATTCTTTTGAACTGGCAATATACGCAGGCGCAGATCGGTTCTGTAAAATCAATATATTCACTTAATTCCTTAGACGGGAACAGCAGTTCTGCCATATTACAGTATCAGGGTTTGCTTGAATTTGTTCAGGACGTCGATATCAGTAAATATTCATACGATTCCGACAAGGATTTTGTGACGAACTTTGCCGAAAAATATAAAGAAATAAAGAAATATTCCACGATGGATGATTTGTACGGAATTTACTTTAAACTATGTGAGGGTAAGGTAAGAAGGGTTTCCGAAACAAAGATAAAGGCGAAGGCAGAGTTCTTCAAACAGCTTAAAGAAGATTATGAACTTAGGATGAGAGTGATAAGTTCAAAATATTATACACTTTTAAGCAAAGATGATGTTGTAAGCGCAGATCCCGAAAATCTTAATGACAATCCGGAGTTTAAACAATTTGTTATCGATTATAAAAAACTTTCGAAAACTGAGGTTGGCAAAGGTAAAGATATTACATCGGTCTATAACAAAATACTTGAAAAATATGAAAATGAAATATGTGAAAAAAATGTGCAAAAAGTAAGAGGTTTCATGACTGATTCGCAGTTTGATCATGAAGATGATGAGGCTATAAACATATTTCTTTCGGCTAAAGAAAAAGGATATTTTAACGAACTTCCACAGGATAATATCAGTATAATCAAAGATTATAAGGCATCTTGTGAGGGGAATGCCGAAAACGATGGCGCAGATCAGAAATGTCTTAAGTTTATGGATGATATTTTCAATAAGATCCTGAGCGAGGGGACTATAGGCGGACAGCAGATACCGGTTGAACATAAGCAAAAGATAGAAGAATTTGTAAATGATTATTGCAAAGTAAAAAAGCAAAATATTGTTTATCAGAGATTTATAAAAGATATAGAAATGCTTGACAATGAGTTTTATATTGACACGGAAAACAAGTCTTTTAAAACTACGCCTGAATATAATATTATAAAGAAATTTCAAAACGAAAATGCAAAACTTGCGGGTTACAATAAAGCTTTTCAGGATAATAAAACTCATATTTCCCAGATCTTATACAATTTCACAACATATCTTGTAATAAATGATCTTTTTGGAGATATCGGTAAAAAATACGAAAAAGAAATATTAGATGAATATGATAAACAAACAGAAATAGGAAGACAGCATGAAAAAGCTATAAGCGAAGGGAAAAATATTGACCCTAATGAGCTTACTGCTATTGAAAAGAGGCGAAGGGATTACGGAAACAGAAAATTTATTGTTAACGGTAAAGAGTTTGAAACGGATGGATATATAGAAGTATCCAGAAATATCCTAAATGAAAATAAAGAATTTACCGTTCCCAAAGATCAGGAGCAGGAATTATTCGAATGTTTAAACAGGGTGCTTGAAAAAGAAAAGAAGTTTAACGATATGAGTGCCGCCGTGAGTTATTATTCCGGTTTCCGTATTATATTCAAAAGAGTATATTTTGACACAAAGTTAACAGATGAAAATTTTCTTGCCGATCAAAAAAGGATCAATGAAATTTTAAAGATTAAAAAGTAATTTGAAGGTC
>JAILOA010000358.1 GCA_024691065.1 Lachnospiraceae bacterium
CATTTGGAAGTACCTGATCCTGAAGCTTTTTATCTGCAGTAAATACGGGCATATCCTGAAGGATTATAAGCTTTTTAACTATTCCTACGAGAAGTGCCGACTCTACCAATGCAGAGTTTCCGCCACCTACCATAACAACCGTTTTATCCTTATAAAAATCGCCATCACAAACCGCACAGAAGCTTATTCCGTTTCCGATGAGTTCTTCCTCGCCCGGAAGTCCAAGTGTTCTATGTGTTGTTCCTGTAGCCAGGATAACGGTTTTACCCTTGTATATTGAGCCTTCTTCCGTAATAACGCTGAAGCTCGATTCAGTTTTCTGGACCTCGGTTACATTTTCTATAACTGCTTCTGCGCCCTGCTCCATAGCCTGATCCAAGAGTTTATCTCCGAATTCATCTCCGCTTATGGAATTAAACCCCGGTATATTTTCAACCTTAGGGGAATTTACTATTTGTCCGCCAAATACGGTCTTCTCGATAACCAGAACCGATTTCGAGTTCCTGCAACCGTAAATAGCGGCGGTGAGCCCCGCCGGTCCACCGCCTACTACTATAATATCGTACATAAACAATCTCCTGTAGATATGTTATATTTAACCTCAAAATATAATCTAAATGTATAAAGCTGTTTTTGCAATAACTTTATCAACCAAAGCATTTTCGGCTTATCATTGATGTATAATTAAATATCATATGAGGATAATACAAATCCGGCTAAATAATTATACAAACTATTATATTAATTGGAATGTGCCTTCAACCACTCAGCCGCTGCATTTGCTCCCTCATATCTTGTACCATCGGTATCGATGATTGTAGGAGTTTGGGATATATTTAATGCGCGCGCAATATCCATATTTTCGGAACAATTCACTGAGTTGAATTGAACTTTTGCAAGTTTGAATTTCTGCTCTGCACCCTTACACTTAGGGCAATGATCTTTTACATACATAACAGGCATATCGGAATATTCTCCGGAAGCTTCCTGTGTGTACGTTGCATTTTCAACTACATTCTCTGTGTTGTCAGATACATTTTCATTGAGCTTTGATTCATTAATAACTATTGATGAATAATCAATTCTGTCAGCCGGACCTTCGTGTGAAAGCTTGCTGTGCATAAGATTGTACTCAACACGGTCTTTATATTCCTGAGCCTTACCATCATTCCAGTTCTGGATAGGACGATAATAACCTGTAATACGGCTGTAAACCTCAGTCTTTTGACCACATTCAGGACAAACATGAACTTCTCCGGTTAAGTATCCGTGATTCTTACATACTGAGTATGTAGGGGACATGGTATAGTATGGAAGTCTGTAATTTTCAGCAATCTTACGAACAAGGTTAGCAGCTGATTTCCAATCAGGAAGCTTCTCGCCAAGGAATGCATGGAATACGGTACCTGATGTATAAAGAGTCTGTAAATTATCCTGAACATCAAGAGCCGAGAAAATATCATCCGTATATCCTACAGGAAGGTGTGAAGAGTTTGTATAATAAGGCGTTCCATTTTCATTAGCAGTAATAATATCAGGGAAACGCTCCTTATCGTGCTTAGCAAATCTATATGTTGTTGACTCAGCCGGTGTAGCCTCCAAGTTATAAAGGTCGCCGTACTGCTCCTGGTAATCACTGAGTTTCTCTCTCATATGATTGAGAACCTCTGCAGCGAAATCCTGAGTCTCCTTATGTGTGAGATCCTTCTGAAGCCATTTAGCATTAAGACCAACCTCATTCATACCGATAAGACCGATAGTTGAGAAATGGTTATTAAATGTACCGAGATATCTCTTTGTATATGGATAAAGTCCTGTCTCAAGAAGCTTTGTAATAACTGTTCTCTTTGTCTTAAGAGATCTTGCGGAGATATCCATAAGTCTGTCGAGTTTCTTGTAGAAATCGGCCTCATCCTTTGCAAGATAAGCGATACGTGGAAGGTTAATGGTAACAACACCAACAGAACCTGTTGACTCACCACTACCGAAATAACCACCGGATTTCTTACGAAGTTCACGAAGGTCGAGACGTAAACGACAGCACATACTACGAACATCGCTTGGCTCCATATCCGAATTTATGTAATTTGAAAAATATGGTGTACCGTATTTTGCAGTCATTTCAAAGAGAAGTTTATTATTCTCTGTTTCATCCCAATTGAAGTTCTTTGTAATTGAATATGTAGGAATTGGATACTGGAATCCGCGTCCATGTGCATCACCTTCGATCATAATTTCGATGAAGGCCTTGTTTACCATATCCATTTCCTTCTGGCAATCACCATAAGTAAAGTCAATCTGCTTGCCGCCAACCCAACAAGCCTCATCCTTCATGTCGTTCGGTACATTCCAGTCAAGGGTAATATTGGTAAACGGTGACTGTGTACCCCATCTTGAAGGTGTATTAACACCGAAGATAAAGGACTGAATACACTGCTTTACTTCTTTTTGTGATAAATTATCTATCTTAACAAACGGAGCAAGATATGTATCAAAAGATGAAAATGCCTGAGCACCTGCCCATTCATTCTGCATAATTCCAAGGAAGTTAACCATCTGGTTACAAAGTGTGGATAAATGTGCCGCAGGAGCGGATGTAATCTTACCTGTAACACCGCCAAGTCCTTCCTGAATAAGCTGCTTTAATGACCATCCTGCACAATATCCGGTAAGCATACTTAAATCATGAATGTGAATTGAAGCACTTCTGTGAGCTTCAGCGATTTCCTGATCATAAATCTCGCTTAACCAGTAATTTGCTGTGATTGCACCTGAGTTAGAAAGAATAAGTCCTCCTACACTGTATGTAACAGTTGAATTCTCCTTAACTCTCCAGTCATTGATTTGTAAATAATTATTTACGATTTCCTTATAGTTAAGCATCGCATTCTTTACATTACGTACCTTTTCACGCTGCTTACGATAAAGAATATAAGCCTTTGCTACATCAGTATATCCTGCTTCCGAAAGAATCTTCTCGGCGCTATCCTGGATATCCTCCACTGAAATAACATCATCCTTGATCTTATTCTCGAAATCACTGGTAACCCTAAGCGCGAGCATATCAATAACACTTGGATGATACTGTTTCTCACATCCTATAAATGATTTCTCGATAGCTGCACTTATCTTTGCAACATCAAAATCTACTACAACCCCGTCTCTCTTTAATACTTGATACATAGCCTTCTCCTTCCTATTTTTTTATAATGGCTCACGAACCACTATTATTTCTTCCAAAATGGCTAGTAATTAAAAAGATAACATTAAATTCTATAAATGTCAATATGTTGTTGGGGATTTTTTTGAAAAATACTATATATAGTGTCTGATATTTGTAAAATTTATTGATTTTTAATTTTTTTTATTGAATTTTAGGATTAAAATGCTTGACTTTTTTTGGTTTTGTAACCAATCAGATATATTTTTCTAAGTTTAACTTCGTACTGTAAGGAATTAATAACACTTAATCTGTTTTTTTTTGGGGGGTTCAGGCTACATTCCTCTAAGATCAGCTTCAACAACATAAGGTTTCACTATATTCAAAAATGAATTCATCTCTTCATCAGAACATGGCAGAAGCCCTTTATAATGTACCGTTTCCCTATCTACAAAACCTTGTAAATAATAACGTTTAGCCCCTTCAATCCATTTAGAAATTTTACTAAAAGACTCTTCGTCATGAAATTGTTTAACTACAGTCGTCCTGAACTCATAATCAACTTTATTGCTTAAAAGGAATTCAATACTTTCATTTATTTTTTTTGTGTCAAAATTCGGCAAACCTATTGTAATGCCATATTTTTCGGGACTATTCTTAATATCCATTGCAACATAATCAATAAGCCCCGTTTCTATTATTTCCTTAAGCTTATCAGGATGATTCCCGTTTGAATCAAGCTTTATGGCAAATCCCATATTACGAACCTTTTCAATAACCGGTATAAGATCATTTCTAAGGAGCGGCTCACCACCGGTAAATACAACGCCATCAAGTAAACCTTTCCTTTTTTCAAGGAAACTGATAAGCTCAGTATCATCCATAATTGCAGGAGCCGTCATTTCAAGCAGCTCCCAGTTATGGCAAAATGGACATCTCATATCGCATCCACCAAGAAACACCGTACAAGCAACCTTCCCCGGAAAATCAAGGAGAGTCATTTTCATTAAACCATGAATATTCATATTACACCCTCTGTTTTAAATATCAATTTTGATCATTCATATTTTTATTATTTATAATTTCGTTTTTATAGTTTTCTACTTTTATTTCATCTAAGATTTTTTAATATTCAACTTTATTTTTATATTATAATTTATGCCTTTTTAATTTGCATCTTCTTACCTATGCTTTATTAAGTAATTTTTCTACCAGGTCTCTTTTTTCGTACAATACACAGCCGCCTTCATGGTCATCTGTCAATATATTACCATCCTGAAGTGCCATAAACAAAGGAGAATGAATAGCTTCACGAAGCGATACATTTCTGACATTTACATCTGAATAAGGAGAAAAGGGACAAGGTTCAGCTCCACCATGTGAATTTATATGGAAAAAGCCTCTACCGGCAGCCACGCATCCACCCGAACTTTTTTCGTCGCCCGGGAAAGAAATATAGACCATCTCAGGATGCTCTGCTCGAAGACGATTTATTTCCGAAGTAAGATATTCACGCTCTGCATCACCCGGAGCAAGCTCTGTACTTTCATCCGTGACAGGAACAAATTCAACAAATATAACCGCTTTACAACCTCGATCTGATAACTTTTTTAAAAATGTATCCGTTGTAACTTCTTTAACATTTTCTGTTGTAACTGTAATGGAAGCTCCAAAAATAAGCCCATATTCATGTATCATATCCATATTTGAAATGAGCTTATCATAAATTCCTTTTCCGCGCCTTGCATCTGTAATTTCCTTCTCGCCTTCAATACTGATAATCGGAATAAGGTTACGATTTTTATCAAATAAATCAAGATATCTTTGATTTATATATGTTCCATTTGTAAATATAGGGAAAAGAATATTTGATTTCTTTGCTGCAGCATCAATTACATCATGTCGAAGCATAGGTTCACCGCCTGCAAGCAATATAAAACTGATTCCAAGCTCATCAGCCTGATTAAATATTTCTAACCACTCTTCTCCCGTAAGCTGCATAACCGGTTCGGAATCAACAGTAGCATGATTGCACCTTGAATAGCATCCTGCACAATGCAAATTACATTTACTGGTTATACTTGCAATCAAAAAAGGTGGAATATGTTCTCCGTTTTCTTTTGCTTTCTTTCTTTTTTTCGATGCAGCCCGGCTCGCGGCGGCAAATTTCAACATAAATACACTTTCACGCGGATCCTTCATTGTGGCCTTAATTGCATCGGAAACAACCCTCTCAACACCCCGGGTCATATATTCTTGAATATCAAATGTATCATTCATTTTTAATTCCCCATGTTAATAATTAAAAAAATTCACTTAATGAATAAAGAAAGTATGATTAAAAGCTATATTTCATATATCTGTATCTTGCTTCTTTCTCTTTAAATCCAATCTTTTCATAAATCGGAAATCCCTCATCGGTTGCCTTTAATTCAATGCTACCAAGTCCTTTATTTTTCCCATATTCTACCAGGTTCTTCATAAGCTCGGTACATAAACCTTTATTACGATACTCCGGTTCAGTATAAACACTAAGGACATCACCATAAATGCCATTTAATAATATGGAATTTGCCGGCATTTCGATAATATGCAAATATGCAACAGAGACAATTTTTTCTTCATCCCTCGCAACAAAAGCAATAAGCTCACTACCAAGTTTCCTGGAAAAATAATCAGGAAGCTGTTTCTCCATCCCAATTTTTTCCTCTTCTGAAACACTCCCAAAATCATCTATCATATAAGCGATTCTAAGCCTTATCAACTCATCTATATCATTTTTATCAGCAATATCATATTTAATATTCAATTGTTGCACCTCACTTTTTATAATTATATAATTAATAAATGTATCACGCTTATCAAGGATTTCACGCCTTATATTAAATATATCACGCTTATCAAGGATTTCATGCCTTATATTTAATGTATCACGCTTATCAAGTTCTTATTATCACATTATTTATAAATATATCCTGCTTATCTAAATACTCTCGCTTCTCTCCCATCCATCCCCGGCATCCGTCTCGTGACGAACAAAGCGAAAATCACAACAATCTCCGCCCTGGCATAATGTTTTAGTACGAATAAAATCAGTATAAGGTAAATCACCATAATTTATAATATCCGCGTGACAGCACATTGCTCCAAGCTTCATTAAATTTCGCTTTCCCAATATCTTTGAGTATATACATTCAAAATGAAATTCGTTCTTTGGGTCATCCTTATGCCATGTATAACGCCAACCAAATCCGGAAACTTTT